>CAYWPF010000130.1:0-6369 GCA_964460065.1 uncultured Enterobacteriaceae bacterium | reverse complement strand
CGAGGCCGGTAGCGGCCTGAATCACCTCGAATCAATCGTTTTTTACGAGAAACCCTTAGTCAAATTCGAAAGACTGCTGGAGACCTATCTCGCGTTCGCACCCAAAGGCATTCGGTCCTTTATCGCCGCGATGCCCGTTTGGCTAAAGGAGAAATTATTTCTCAAGGACTTGATAAAAAAAGAAATTCGCAGCGCATACGATATGGGCCCCAAGGTGCCGTTACCGCCCGTACTGTTTTCCGAACACCATCAGTCTCATGCAGCTTCAGCTTTTTACCCGTCTCCATACGATTCCGCGGCTGTGCTGTGTGTCGACGGGGTTGGAGAATGGGCAACAACCTCCGCCTGCTTCGGGAAACAAAACACTCTGCCTCCTCTGTGGGAAATCCCGTTCCCTCACTCCATAGGGTTACTTTATACGGCATTTACGTATTACACCGGGTTCAAAGTGAATTCCGGAGAATACAAAGTTATGGGCCTAGCCCCATATGGCCGACCTGTTTTTGTACAAAAAATCCTGGATCATCTGATTGATCTCAAATCCGACGGTACTTTTCGGCTCAACATGGACTACTTCGATTACTGTACTGGTATGACAATGACAAACAACGCGTTCTCAACGTTGTTTGGCGGTCCACCCAGACAACCCGAGTCCCCACTAACGCAACGGGAGATGGATTTAGCCAGGTCCGTTCAGGACGTCACCGAAACGATAATGCTAAGGCTGGCTAAGACCCTACGGGAGGAGACTGACAGTAGACACCTGTGTTTGGCGGGCGGTGTTGCCTTAAATTGTGTGGGAAACGGAAAAATTCTTCGTGAAGGAACGTTCGACAAAGTTTGGATCCAGCCGGCCGCCGGCGACGCAGGCGGAGCGATCGGGTCTGCGCTGATCGCCTGGCATGAATTAATGGACAAGCCAAGGCAAAAGACCAGGGCAATCGACACTATGAAGGGTAGCTTCCTTGGCCCCTCGTTCACTAACGCAAGAATTAGAGAGTATCTGGAGGCTCACGAGATCCCGTACGCCTTCCTCGATGACGAAGCTTTCATGGAACGGCTGGCAGCAACCCTGTCCGAAGGCAAAGTGGTCGGCTGGTTCCAAGGGCGCATGGAATTTGGTCCCAGAGCACTCGGTGGCAGGAGTATTATCGGCGATCCTCGGAACGAGAAGATGCAATCCATTATGAATCTTAAGATTAAGTACCGGGAATCGTTCCGACCTTTTGCCCCGTCCGTTTTGCGAGAGCGGGTATCCGATTACTTTGATATCAACGCCGACAGCCCTTACATGCTTCTGGTCGCTCCGATACAAGAAAAGCTGCGGGCAACGCTTACGCCGGAAGAAAAGAATTTGTGGGGAATCGATTTACTCAACGTGCGCCGGTCAGATATCCCGGCGGTAACACACGTGGACTATTCCGCGCGGGTCCAGACCGTTCACGAGGAAACAAATCCGCGTTTTTACCAGTTGCTGAAGAACTTCGAACGGATGACCGGGTGTGGCGTGTTAGTGAACACTTCTTTCAACGTACGGGGAGAGCCTATTGTCTGCACTCCCCAGGACGCATACCGCTGCTTTATGCGGACGGAAATGGATATATTGGCACTGGAAAATTGCGTGCTAACAAAAACCGATCAGCCGCAAAATGAAGAGGGTTCGACCTGGCAGTCCCAGTTTGAGCTCGATTGAGTTGTACCGCCCATGCCCACACTCCAAACAAACAATAAACAGCTCCGGTCCTTTGGACTCATAGTTGGGGGCATCTTTGGTATTATTGGTATTTGGCCTCTTATCTTTCGTGGGGAGGCCCCGCGATTTTGGGCTGTCGGAACAGCCGCCTGCCTCGTGCTCTCAGGCCTCGTACTCCCAAGGTGTCTCTCGCCCATCTATCGCATATGGATGGCGGTTGGACAGATCCTGGGGAAAATAAACACCAGAGTAATCTTGAGTCTCATATTTTACGGTCTATTTACTCCGGCGGCAATATTCCGACGGCTGGTGTTTTCGCGCGACCCTCTTCAGTGCCGGTTCGATCGAGAAAAAAAATCATACCGAGTATTACGAAAACGCCGCGCGAAAGAACACTTGGTCAGACAATTCTGACGCAGATTTGAAGCGATATTGTTTCAAAGATTGACCATTCAGGATGAACCAACAAGAAGAAACCGATGCCGACATTGAAGAGATCCGTAGCCTTTGGATTAATTAGCGTGACAGCTTCAACGGTGCTGGGCCTGGCCTTGGTTCTTACCGCAGACATCTTTCTTCATCAACGATTTGAGAAGGCCGCAGGTTTAAACATCTGGGGCTATAGGGGACCGACGGCTCAGAAAAAAAATACGGAGGCCTGGCGCGTAGCGGTTGTTGGTGGCAGCACCGCATTTGGTTACGGGGTGCAGTGGAGCGACGCTTTTCCTTCTCACCTTGAAACGCAATTAAAGACAGTACAGCCGGACGACGGCATTACCGTTGTCAATCTCGCCTACAATAATGAAGGGGCCTATTCGTTCTCATTCACGCTGTCCGACTATTATTATCTAGATTACGACGTTGCCCTACTGTACACCGGTTACAACGACTTGGGCGGTGAAAATAGACAAGTCTATCGTCACCAATCTCCGGTTTTCCGACTAACCGGCTATTCCCCTATTATGCCCCTCATTTTCCAGGAGAAAGCCCTGCTATTAAGGAGTGGCGGCAACCTCGAGGAAAGTTACTGGGGTGAGAAAACTGTATTTGGCGAAGATATTTTTGACCGAACGGCTGCCACCGCACTGGAAACTGCGGTTTCCCTCGGAGACTCCCTAAAAACTCAACTCGACAAGATCGCTCCCCGAGCGAGCGAACAGGCAGTTCATTCTGCGATTTGCTCAACACGGTGGAACTTCTATTGCGAGTCCATTTACAACGCCGTCACCTACATAATTTCTAAAGGAAAAACCGTTTTGGTAGTGACTCAGCCGTACATCCATGATCTTCATCGCGACCAGCAAAAGGTTTTAACCGATATGCTTCACCAACAATTCGCCAACGAAAGTAACGTTTATTACAGCAACCTCGGGAATACGATAGAGTTAGAAAACACGGACTTGGCCTTTGACGGAATGCATCTAACGGCCGAAGGAAACAAGCGCGTAGCCGAACACCTTGTTCAGCCGCTTTTGAAGATTAAGAACAGATAATTCCCTAGACTTTCCTGAGCCACCCGGATGAAATACCCTAGAAATCGAATCCTGTTAGCCTCTTCGGTCTTATGCGCGGCAACCATCCTAGCCTTGGCCTGCGCTGCAACCGCCATAGAGTTCTGGGTTCGTTTCACCTGGGACCCCCTGAAAGGCTCTCCCGGACTCTACGAGTCGAGTCCTACCCGTATTGAGCAATTCGCACCTGACTACAGCGGTTATTACACCGGTGTCCCGCTACAAATAAACAACCTCGGATTCCGCGATAACCGCGACTACGAAGTTGAGAAGCGCCCCTCAACCGTAAGAATTGCCGTCCTTGGGGATTCCGTAACTTTTGGACATGGTTCATTATACGAATCGACCTATCCATACTTACTGGAGCAAAAACTTACAAATTGGCGCCCTGCCATAGATTGGCAGGTTTGGAATCTCGGAGTACCGGGATACAATACCTCACACATCTTAGCTTATTTGGGCGAGATGGAACCACTTTTCAAACCTGACTTAGTAATCATTGGGTTTTACGAGAACGACCTTTACGGAAATGAGACAATCAGAACTACCAAATTGAAGCGAATGGTGAGCAGAGTAAAGAATTTTGTCCGGAGGCATCTCTATTCTTTCCACTTTTACAAAAAGGCGTATCTCCAATTCTACGCCGTTCTGTTTAAGTCCGAGGAACATGCCTACCGTTTGACAAGCCTCGCCCGCGAACAACGCTTGCTGTCCCATCTAGAAAAGATCCAGAACCTTGAAGAACAGGCGGTTACTAGCTTTCTTCCGACGCTAGATCATGCGGATCGGGATTGCACGTGCGACACGCAAAGCGTACCCCCTCTGTCGCTGGAAGATCCCAGTGGGCAAGCATGGTGGCAGGCTGTCAACGGCATCAAGAGTTTTGACACCGAACGGATCTGTGAAGTGTTATTTTTTATTAACATTGCACCGGACACCTGCCCGCCGGTTGACCGCTTCTGCCATGGTGCACACTATGAGCTCAACAAGTGGCTCGTCGACACGCTCCACACCCAGTTACCCGTTGTTAGTTCTTACGATGCCTTTTACCAACAAGTACCGAGCGAGATGCCATTGGCCGGCGGCCACTCGCTCGGTAATTCCAACGAGGTCAAAGCGGAGACGCTATTCCGGTACCTTAAGGCAGATGAACACATCATCCGCCTGGCGAAAGAGAGATTAGGGAAAAAGTGACTAGTGCCGGGCCGACAAAAATTCTTTACATTTCATACGATGGGATCCTCGAACCATTGGGGGAATCTCAGGTCCTTTGCTACATTGAGCGACTAGCCTCAGAGCATAAAATCACGCTTCTATCGTACGAAAAGCTCCATTCGCTCCGGGACGAGAGACGCTACAAAGAACTAAAACGCCGCCTGCAACAAGCATCGATTAACTGGGTGCATCTGCGATATCATAGTTGGCCGGCGGGTCTCGCGACGGCCTACGACATCGTTCGGGGAATTATCTACAGCGTTATTTGGTACTGCTCAACGAAGGGCCAGATGATTCATGCGCGCAGTTATGTCGCATCATTAATCGCACTTAGCTGTAAAACGATATTGCCCGTCAAATTCATCTTCGACATGCGAGGCTTCTGGCCCGACGAACGCGTGGATGGAGGACACTGGCCACAAAATTCTACATTTTACAAGCTGGCAAAGAGCTGTGAAAAATTTTTGTTCGAATCTGCCGATGCGATCATTTCACTCACCCACGCGGGGGTCCGCGCGTTCCCCAGTCTCGGTTATCAAATCCGTCCCGCTATTGCTCCAGTCGTCATCCCCACCTGCACTAATATGCAGAGGTTTTGCCCGGGCCCAAAAGGCCCCGGGTTACTGAAACAACTTTCACTTGAAGATCATTTTATCATTGGCTGTTCGGGTACCATGCACGGCTGGTATTTACGGGACGCAATGTTAGCTTTTCTCTCGTACCTGAATCAAAACATCCAAGACAGTAGGCTCCTCATCATATCTCAGGAAGGCCACGAGGAGTTACGTCGCGATGCGGAAGAAGCTGGCATCTCTCTCGACAGATTGACGGTCGCGAGTGCAACGTTCGAAGAAATGCCGCAGCTCATTCGGTTAATGGACGTCGGGGTATTCTTCATCAAGAAGTGCTTTTCCAAACAGGCTTCCTGTGCGACCAAACTCGGGGAATTCCTCGCGACAGGGGTGCCCGTGATTATAAATGACGGTATCGGCGACACGGACGACATCGTAACCGAACACAACGTCGGCATCGTATTGTCAGGTTTCCAACGAATGGATTTCGGGATGGGCTTGGAAAAACTCAATCAATTTAGGAAAGATCCGTATGTCCAGCGCCGCTGTCGCCAAACAGCCGAACAATACTTTGACTTGAATACGGGAGTCCAGAACTATGCTAGCGTGTACAGAAGACTTAAGCACTGACCTTTGGCGCAAGAATGATACCGATACTAAAAGGCGGAAAAGGAAACCCTTTTTAGTAGGCAATGTCGATAGGGGGAGGTAGTGGTGTGAACATTCTCGTAACAGGGGGTGCCGGATTCGTGGGCTCGCACACTGTCGACCTACTGCTGACGAACGGACACGACGTGGTGGTACTCGACAATTTGGACTCACAGGTTCATGGCTCCGCCAACGGCCATCCAAAAAATTTAGAACGACATACCCAAAATACCGACTTTCGCTTCATACAAGCAGATGTGCGGGACCGGAACGCACTTCAGGCCGCGATGGAAGGCTGCGAATCGGTGTTGCATCTAGCCGCCGCCGTAGGCGTTGGCCAATCAATGTACCAGCCCCATCACTATTGTTCGGTCAACACTGACGGCACCGCCCAGTTGCTCGACATCATAGCGAACGAACAAACGACCGTTCAAAAGATTGTGGTGGCCTCGTCAATGAGTATCTACGGAGAAGGCGCTTACAATTGCGAAATTTGCGGGCCCGTGTTTCCCGTATCTCGTAATCCTTCCGACCTCTCATCGCTATACTGGGAAGTTCGGTGCCCCACGTGCGAACGGGCCCTAAGGCCGGCGCCAACAACTGAAAGCAAGCCCCTTTCCTCGACGTCTATCTACGCGATCACCAAAAAGATGCAGGAAGAACTCGTGTTATGCTTCGGACAGGCCTACAAGTTACCCGTCGTCGCGCTCCGTTATTTCAATATCTACGG
>CAYWPF010000129.1:0-2193 GCA_964460065.1 uncultured Enterobacteriaceae bacterium | reverse complement strand
AAGCGATAGCGACCCGTCGTCGAGTGTTCGAGGAATACGCGGATACACCCACGCTAATCATCGGGACCCATTTTGCCGGGCCTACCGCAGGCAAGTTGGTGCGTGACGGCAATGTGTACAGGCTGAGTGTATAGAGGCGTCGCTCCGCAAACGCAGGCATGCGGTCCCCGCACGAAGAGGTCACGGACATTGTCGGCAGCGGCGGAATTAAGGTCTAAATTTGGGGTACTAGGGGGACCGTGCATCCACGAATTGAGCCGGAATATTTTCCCGACTTCGTCTAGATCGGGTGCGCAAAGACAACGGCGCCACTAACTCACTCGCCCTAATGTGGAGCCTAAGCTCGTTTAAGGGTTAACACACTGCCCTCACCATCGGACATCACAAGAAAATGTCTCGTGGTAATGTCGACAGTCTTACTGCCCCAGGAGGAGGCGCGTATCGCCAGCCCCCCCCCGGCCAAACATAAGAAGAGGCACACCCTAATTAGGTGTCTTTGCAATCGAGATGAACAAACAGCGGATTGGGCTGGTGATGATACACGGCGCCGGTACCGTAATCTATGATACCCCCAAGTATAGCGCCGGATCCAGATATCGTCGGTATAAGTGCGGTAGTATGAACTCTACAACCTTCCATTCGCAACGTAACCTGTATGGATCCTTTTTTCTTGACCTCCACGTTGCAAGGCGTTTGGCAACTTTGTCCCGAGGAGAACTCTACCTTTGCACCGGGGGGGTCCGAGTTGATGGACACAATCTCCGTCGTTCCCGTCATGATAGTGGCACAAGATGGAAGCGACCCTAACAGAGCTATCACACATACTCGTTTGCACAGAATTCCAAATTTCATAAATTCTCCCTCTCTTTACATTAGCCGGGCGGAATACCATAAACTCAGCGGCGTTATCGTTCCTTCACTAGGCAAATGATAGATGCTCAGTTCTTTTTGGCTTCGTAACACATCTTTGCTCCTCCTTACTAGCCTTTTCGAAACGTATCCCTAGGTTCTGTCCGGCGATGGGTTCGAGGCATGGGACTCCTGTGGCCTTCCGCCTGGCGACTGCTGCCGCCACGGGATGCCGGTGCCGGAGCGGATGGTTGTATAAGGTGACCTTAGAAGTCGCCGTGTTTGCCTTTTTTATCTGGGCAGCCTAGTTGTAGTCATTCCGATAGGAGGAAACGAGAATGGATCTTAATCCGATTGCAAAACTGGATGAAGTTCAACCTGAGAATCTTGATACGGGGCCGGTCGTTGTACTCAACCTCATGAAGTTCAAACCGGGCGACTCACTTAAAAGCTACTTAAAGTACGCCGAGAAGTTGTGGGAGGCATTCGGCGACGGCGGACCCGAGGTCATCTACGCGGGAAGTTTAAAAGAGCAAGTCCAAGGGGACATTGGAGATTGGGACGCCGTCCTATTGGCACGGTATCCGAGTCGGCGGGTCTTCTACGGGATGTTACGGTCCGATGAATATCAGGCGCTAAGCCACCTTCGAGAGGACGCATTGGACAACGGGGTTCTGTGGCCATCTGAGCCGGTGCTGCCATACAAAAGTCAGACCGTCGAGTTTGAAGGTGGCGAATGGTTGGAGTTAATCAAATCGAATAAAAGCTAAGAACGACTAACCGATTTCTTTAGTGTAAGTGGCCTAGGTACGGAGGAGTGTGCCGTGTCGAACGTCAGTGCGTTGCGAAAAATCGCCACGCAGGACAAACGAGAGGACCGCGAAACTAATTATTCTCTGTCGCCTAGGTACTGTTCCAGCATATGGTGCATGTGCCGAATGCGAACCTCTTGGTAATGACTGGGGAGAATGCCGGACTTGCGGGTGGTTTTGAGGCCGGCCTGGATCCGTGGGATGTTCGCAGTGTCCTGGTCGAACACGGCTGCGCGGCCACCGCCGATTTCTGCCACGTCGGCCCACGCCTCGTCGGGGCCGAGCCTTCGATGCTGGGCTGGGGCTGGGCACGGTCCCTTTTCGGGCCGTGGTGCCATGAGCATGACTTCCATGATGCAGGAATCGGGATCGTTTCCGTTCGGCCGAAACCGATAGAGCAGGGGAGACCCAAACCCGGCCCACGGAAAGAAGTTGGGAAAGAAAAAATACGACATCAGGTCCACCATTTCGGTCGTGGTATAGCCGGATAGATCGGCCCCCGTCTTGGTTTCGAGTGCGTGGCGGTATTTTT
>CAYWPF010000128.1:0-30418 GCA_964460065.1 uncultured Enterobacteriaceae bacterium | reverse complement strand
GTGTTTACCAAGGGCCCCTTCAATCTCGGCAGTACCAAGACGATGGCCAGAGACGTTAATCACATCATCCACGCGACCAGTGATCCAATAGTAGCCGTCCGCATCACGCCGACACCCATCACCAGAAAAATATTTGCCCGGATACATGGAGAAATAGGTTTGGACAAAACGGTCATGATCTCCGTAGACGGTTCGCATGATACCAGGCCACGGGTACTTAATGCATAGATTTCCCGACACCCCATTACCAGAGATCTCCCGGCCCTGATCATCGACTAAACACGGCTGCACCCCAAAGAACGGCCGTGTCGCTGACCCTGGTTTCGTTCTCGTTGCACCAGGCAAAGGAGTAATCATTATACCGCCTGTTTCGGTTTGCCACCAAGTGGCAACGATCGGGCAGCGTTCCTGACCTATGGTCCGGTAATACCAGTGCCACTCGGGGCTTTTAATGGGCTCTCCGACAGTACCGAGAATTCTCAAGCTAGAGAGATCATACTTACCGGGCCAATCGTCACCTTCTTTCATGAGCGCCCTCAAGGCCGTAGGCGCTGTATAGAATATGTTAACCTTGTGTTGCTCAACTATTTGCCAAAATCGGCCAAAATCAGGGTAATTTGGCACACCCTCAAAAATCATTGTAGTAGCCCTATTCGCAAGTGGGCCGTACACTATGTACGAATGACCAGTGACCCAGCCGATATCTGCCGTGCACCAATAGACGTCTCCGGGCCGATAATCGAAGACATATTCGTGCGTCATCGAGGCGTACACCAAATAACCACCGGTCGTATGCAGTACACCCTTCGGTTTGCCAGTCGATCCAGACGTGTAGAGAATAAACAAGGGGTCTTCAGCATCCATGGGGACCGGCTCGCACACTGTCGACTGAGCACCCATCACCTCATCCCACCAAACATCTCGACCGTCGCTCATTGCCACTTCTTGACCTGTCCGCCTCACAACAACAACCTTTTCAATTGAAGGACAGTCGGCTAACGCAGCGTCTGCGTTACTTTTCATAGGAATGTCACTTTTCGTCCCACGCAGACCTGTGTCTTGTGTCACTAAAGCCTTGCAACCAGAGTCTTGGATACGATCACGGAGGGAATCCGGAGAGAAGGCTCCGAATACAATCGAGTGGACTGCACCGATCCGGGTGCACGCCAGCATAGCAATAGGCAGCTCGGGAATCATCTGCATGTATATGCAGACGCGATCCCCCTTCTTCACTCCCAAGGCTCTTAACGCATTCGCGAATTGGCAGACTTTCTCCAACATTTCTATGTACGAAAAAGTCTGGTTTTCCTCGGCGTTATTCCCTTGCCAAATCAGAGCAGTCTCGTCGCCAGCACCCGCGCGAATGTGGCGGTCCAAACAGTTGTAAGACACGTTGAGCTTACCGTTAACAAACCACTTTATCTCGGCCTTACTGAAATCCCAATCTAGCACCGAATCCCATTTTTCGAACCAGTCAACTCGAGATTCTGCCTGCTCTGACCAAAAAGCTTCCGGTTCTTCCACGGATCGAGTGTACATTTGCGTGTACAGTTCGTCGTCGATAGCGGTCCTTCCTTTAACAGTTTCTGGAATATCGTAGATCAACTCGGCGCTTGGTTTCTCAGCCATGGAGACCCTCCTCTTTGCGTCTGTCCTAATCAATTTAGGCTGGCAGGCAGCCTAGCATAAGTCACGACTCCAACAAATGTTCCGCCCGTAATCACTTTCGTTTCGAATTCCCGGCAGTTGGTTAGGGTGCCAACGCCCTTTAAACACAGTCGCGTGTCCTACTGGCACACGGCTCTAGATCCGATTGGGCAACTATATAATTTAATCAACGACGATCATTCTACTACGCGTAGGCGTACCCTTGTAACTAGGCCACACTCAACGTGCCCTTTATTCTATTGGACATGGGGCTCAACACATCATCGTCGGCTGTTCAAAATCCCGAGGAATGAAAGGCACCAAAGCGGAAAATATTGGCACCGTGAGTGTTCCGGGCGGGAAGAAACTCCGTTCCGAATCCGGACCGTCTATTCTTTAATGCCTATTGTCTTGAGGAACCGTTCCTGAACTACGCCGCAAGTCATGTCATACAACATGTCACGGTCTTTTGACTGAGCCAAAAAGCCAAGCGGTATCTGGAATCCTCCCTTGTCCTTAATGTTGCCGCCACCGTAGTAAGACTTCTTGTCCTCGTCCAAACCGAATAATTTTTTCAAAAATGCATCCGGATTTATAATATCGCTCCTAGTCCGCAAAGAACCATCTATAGTTTTGCTATCGACGATCCCAAAAACTAAAACGGTGTCGGTGCCTTCGCGTTGCAAGAGAAACTCCGCCACCTGGGGAATTCCATCCCTATGTTCGCCTCGTACAAATCCCACGTCTGTAAAAACAAAAGAATCAAATACCTGTTTTCTTTCCAGGGCTTTTTGAATCATATCCATAACAATGGGCGGTAATGACTTTTCCGAAATGGCTTTGAGAAGCGGTTGGTCGATGCAGGGCCACAAGTAGGCGGCCGCCGCAAATTCAAGCCTGCTCGCCTCAACGAGAGCCATGGTATCGGACCGAATCCCGTGCATAAGCGCGGTTGCTAACCGGACCTGATCTACTTCACCTGGATTCAATCCGTTCGGATACTGAGACCGTAAATACTCGGTATATATGGCACACGTAGACGCCGCATCCTCCCTAATGTCCGTAAATTCGGCAGCAGGATCTCCGGAACGACGATGGTGATCCACGAAAGAGAGAAGAGTCTTGCCTTCCAGCTTATCAGATATCGGCGTTTGTGCATTCTGCGTATCGACGAGCGCATACGCGGTATACGGAGTCAAATCGAATTTCTCATCGTAGAGTTGTAGGTCTATTTCTAATCTCTTAACCAGCGCCCTGTTTTCGTGATGGCTGACTTCGTGAAAACAGAGGAGTGTAGCCTCGATATCAAACTCCTTCGCAAGGAATTGATGAGCAAGTCCTGAAGCGATATTGTCAGGATCCGGATAACCCATTAAAATCAAAAGAATTTTTTCTCCGTGATGCCGGGCGAGGACCTCGCGGAATTTTCGCCATTGCTTTTTTGGAGAGTCTTTTTCAGATGAAGTTTCATGTTCTACAACGTGTAGGCTCCGGTCTTGGCCCATTGGCGTTTCGACGGAATTCGCCATAACATATCCTCCGTTGAGCGTAACTTATATTGCGACCCAAGCGTATCTATACGACTATTTGGCTTAGCAGCAGCGTATCATTCTTTCGGACCGGACGCCATCACAAAAAACCAAGGCTCTCTTGAGTAACCACTGAGCGTATGGTAGGTGATTTGCCACGTTTAGACATTATTTTTGGTGAATGCAACCCCCAAGTTTCTCCCTATTTTAGGACCCGATAGAATGGCCGTGTAAGAGGTATCGTGAGAAAGGAAAAGCGTTGTTCCGCTTAACACGGTCCCTTGGACATTTTACATTATCCTCTGTTCGCCAAACGGGGTACATGGGTAAGTTTCTCGCGATGACTCTTGCGGACGTCGTGGTGCCGCCTTTCCAGTGGAGACAACTCGCCAACCGACTTCATTTTATGGGAACTCGGTCCCTACTCCTGATTATGTTCACGGGTCTGTTTACCGGGATGGTAGTGGCACTGCAGGGTTACATAGCCCTCCGGCGCTTCGGCGGGGAAGAAGCGCTCGGCCCCATGGTCGGACTCAGTCTCATCCGCGAACTGGGTCCCGTCCTGTCTGCGCTCATGATAACCGCGAGGGCAGGTTCGGCCCTGACCGCAGAACTCGGCATCATGCGGATTACGGAGCAAATAGATGCTCTAGAGTGTATGGCCCTTAATCCAATAAAATACCTGGTCGTGCCGATCTTTATCGCTGCTCTCATCGCATTCCCATTGCTAAATAGTATCTTTGTGGTTGTTGGAATTTTTGGCGGATATGTCGTGGGGGTAGAACTTTTGGGAGGGAGTTCAGGTGCTTACTTTTCGCAGATGAGTAGCGCCGCAGACACTAAGGACATCTGGATGAGCGTCTACAAATCCTCGTCTTTCGGTTTGATCGTCGCTTGGGTCAGTTGTTTCAAAGGGTTCTACGCCAACCATGGCGCCGAGGGAGTGAGCCACGCGACAACTCAGTCCGTAGTAATGTGTTCTGTCCTCATACTCGTTTGGGATTATTTCATTGGGTCTATTTTACTCTGAGGAAGCGCTCCACGCACTGCTTAGGAACAAAAATGATACGGTTGACTGACCTACACAAATCCTTCGGCAACCAGAAAGTACTACGAGGCGTCAACCTCGAGATCCCTGATACATCTATATTTGTCATCGTAGGCAGCAGCGGCGCCGGAAAAAGTTGCCTACTCAAGCACATTATTGGACTGATGTCACCTGATTCTGGCCGGATTTGGGTGGATTCAGTAGAAGTCACGAGTCTGGGACGCCATTCCCTCAACCGGCTTAGGAACAAGTTTGGAATGCTCTTCCAAGGTGGCGCATTGTTTGATTCCATGTCGGTTTACGACAACGTTGCTTTTCCTCTCCGGGAAAAAACCTCTTGGAGCGAAATTGACATACAAGACAAGGTTCACCAACGCCTGTCGCAAGTCGGCCTAGCGGGAATCGACACTAGATTCCCATCCGAATTGTCCGGGGGCATGAGAAAGCGCGCTGCTCTTGCACGATCGCTTGTTTCTGACCCTGACATTGTTTTGTTCGACGAGCCAACCACTGGACTGGACCCTATAAGAGTCAACGCCATTCATAAGCTCATTCAGGAACTCCACGACTCAATAGGTTTCACGGCCGTGATAGTGAGCCATGAAATACCGGAGGTCTTTTCACTCGCTACTCATATCGCTATGCTGCACCAGGGCTCAATCGTCGAAACAGGAAGCCCTTCAATTATGAGATCGTCCAGCAATCCCATAGTTCAGCAATTTTTCAATGGGCGAACAGAAGGACCGATTGATACTGATTGACCGATTGGTAGTTTAACGATGCTTATGAAGGTAGACGCAGAGTTACTCGTCGGGCTGTTTTTGTTGGCGGTATTTTGCATGCTCGGCTACCTCTCCGTACAAATGGGCAAGGTCCAGTTTGGGTCTACCGGTTACATTATCCATGCGGACTTTAGTACCGCTGGTGGGGTACAGGAAGGAGCCTTGGTCGAATTGGCCGGAGTAGAAATTGGCCGCGTAGAGGCCGTTCGGCTCGCCGACTACAAGGCGCGGGTCACATTAGCAATCGACGAAACCGTTTCGTTACAGGAAGATGCCCAAGCTGCCATAAAAACAAAAGGATTGATTGGTGAAAGATACATCGAGATCACGGCTGGATCATCGCAAACCGCATTGTCATCTGGCAGCACACTCAACAGCACTCAAGACCCGGTAGATATACAGGAACTCATAGGAGAATTCATTTTTGGTGGAATCGGAAGCGGAAACCAGAGCGAGCCCACACTGCCTGCCGCAGATCAAGAGAACACACACTCGGACGTTTGGTCGCTCGGGTTAGAGTAAAGATAAGAGAGGGTACCATTATGAAAAGGCTTCTTCTCTACATCAGGATCATCGGTCTGGTCTCACTGCTCGCACTCGCCTACTCTCCCGCCGCCCATCCCCAGAATCCAGAAGGAACATCAGCAAATCCCGTACCTGACCCATTCGAACCGTTCAATCAGGTTATGCTGGAGTTCAACGTCAAACTAGACCACTACGTATTGAGTCCGGTAGCTACTCGTTATGCATCTGTCGTTCCCAGCGGCGCCCGACAAGGAATTCGCCATTTTTTTCACAATATCGGAGTAGCACCCCGCATCGGAAATAAATTACTTCAATTCAAGCCACTTGGGGCGGGAAAGGAATTTAGCCGCTTTCTTGTTAATTCGACGCTTGGCGGACTGGGTTTGTTTGACATTGCGGAAAGTTTTTTTGGTATATCAAGAAGCGACGCAGACTTCGGACAAACTCTCGCGCATCACGGCTTCTCATCAGGAGCGTATCTTGTCTTACCCTTTTTTGGCCCTACAACCGTTCGGGACGCAATAGGTTTCGGAGTGGATGGCGCCATGCAGCCGATGAACTATTTGCTCCCAACGTTTCCCGAGGTCATGGGCGCACGAGCGGGTTCGGTCGGAGGAAGCGCCTTAAACAAAAGATCAATGGAACTAGGTTTATTTGAAAGCGTCGATCGGTATTCGCTGGATTTATATGGGGCCGTTCAGGACGGTTATTTGCAGCGACGCGAACGAATGCTCCGTTAGGTAAAGTCAGAGGTCTATACCAATACATGGCACTGCCACACTTTTCACGCATCATCTTACGGGCCTCGATTTTGTGGGCGCTGGTATCGCCAGCCTCGACTGCTAATGCGGTCGCGCCGCCGCTAGAAACGATACAAACAGCCGTAGAAAAGGTTGTTGCAGTTCTTTCCGCTACTGAGAACCAAGGCGAGGCCCGCCGGACAAAGCGTCTGGCGGAAGTAGGGACAATCATTAAACCGCTTTTCGATAGAGAAGAGGTAGCAAAACGAACGCTCGGGTTTCACTGGAAAGATCGCACAGAAGAACAACGAGAGGAATTCATTAACATATTTACCCAACTCATAGAAATATCTTATGGAGAAACCTTCGATAAGCAGGCACAGCGCTACCTCGACCAAGCCAGCTTTAAATTCGACAAAGAAACAATTGACGGACGATTCGCGGTCGTAGAAACAAGTATCGTGTTATCGTCTGCGAAACGGTCGTTTTCTATAGACTACCGATTTCACCAAGTTAAAAACCAGTGGCTAATCTACGATGTGGTTGTCGAAAGGGTAAGCATGATCCGCAATTTTCGGACCCAGTTCTACCGCATCATAGCGAAACATTCGTACGAAGAATTAGTAACTCGCCTGCGGCGGAAGGTGGCCGAACTTACAACATCGGTAGAAGACACGCCGTAGTTTTTCTTCCTCATTTTTTCGTCACCCACCACCGGGACGAGTTCAACTTGACCCCGACTCATAAAAACCGAATTGAACGCATCGATCAGGCCTTTTTACTCAACCAGTACAATTGACCATATAATCAAGCCTGCCCAATTCGTAGATTCGCCTTCGCCACCTTAGTTAGGGAATGGCTCATGTCCCCTCAAATCTATATTTCTAAAGTGGATTACGATGGCGTTCTTTTCGATCTCGACGGTGTAGTTACCGATACAGCTAGGCTCCACCAACTATGTTGGAAAGCAGTTTTTGACCGTTTCCTTAGCATTTGGCACCAGAGAGGACAAAACCACCTAAATCCGTTCGATCCGCACAATGATTACATACTCTACCTTGACGGGAAGGAACGTTACGAAGGCGTAGCCAGCTTTCTGCGCGCGCGCCAGATCAAGCTCCCACTGGGCGAGGCAACGGACGCTGTGGATGCGAAAACGATCTGTGGACTCGGAAACAAGAAGAACAGTCTGTTTCTCGCACAACTTGAGCAAAACGGAGTGAAAGTCTTCGCGTCCACCGTGGCCTTTATGCACAGCCTAAAGGGCGCTGGCATCAAAATGGGCGTGGTATCGTCCAGTAAAAACTGTCAAACCATTCTCCAACGAGCGAAGCTTGCGCACCTGTTTGCCGTACGGGTTGACGGGATTCAGAGTATAAAACACCACTTACCCGGAAAACCTAGCCCCGACATGTATCTCGAGGCCGCCCGACGTCTCGGCGTAAGCCCATTACGGACGGTCGTAGTCGAAGACGCTGGTTGTGGTATCGAAGCCGCGAGTCGTGGCGGTTTTGCTCTAGTATTGGGCGTAGCCCGACACTCGAATCACGGGGTATTGAAAGCCAAAGGCGCCGATTACGTAGTCAATGACTTAGCCCAAGTCAGCGCGAGTGTGTTACCGGCGCGCCCACGTATCCGCAACGTTCTAAGTCTGCCATCAGCACTTGGCCGCATAGAATCCATCAAACGTATGCTCGCCCCGCAGAAGACATTCGTGTTCCTCGATTACGATGGGACCCTCACTCCGATAGTCTCCAAACCCGAGGAAACCCTCCTGGCCAGTGCCACGCGCAAGACACTAGCATTACTAGCAGAATCTTATCCCGTTGCCATTGTAACGGGTCGAGATAGACCAGACGTGGAAAATCTTGTCAAACTCAAAACCCTTTATTACGCCGGCTGTCACGGTTTCGACATTGCCGGCCCTGAGGGCTCGCGCGTTAGGCACGAGGTAGGCCGCGCTTTTCTTCGCCAACTGGATCAACTAGAAGCCGATCTCGTGTCGTTGACACGGGAGACAACCGGAGCGCAGATAGAACGAAAAACCTTTGCCATCGCATTACACTTTCGTAACGTAGACCCCTCTCAACGGACACAGCTCGACCAAAATGTCTCCAAGGTCCACTCGATTCGGCGCGGCCTCAGCCTCCACGAAGGCAAAGAGTTGTATGAATTCCGCCCCAACGTCAATTGGAATAAAGCCAACGCAGTCGAGTGGTTGCTCAAGACCGTTCTGTCGAATACACGTCATGTGACCCCTATTTATATCGGTGATGATAAAAGCGACGAGGACGTATTCCGCTATCTGCAAGGTATCGGGGTCACGGTTTTAGTCGGCGGCGAACACGCGCACACTGCCGCACAATTCGCCTTAGGTAACACGCGGGAAGTTCACCAATTTTTAGATGCAATTTCAAAAAGGGCCACACGCCGGCCCGAACCCCAAAGTTTACGACGTGACGAACACTCTTAAGTCGCCACTTCCCCTCGAATGGTCGCTCCTTTTCTCCGGTTATAATTCCAAGACGGAATCTTTCAGGGAGACGCTGTGCACCCTCGGCAATGGGCACTTCGCCACGCGTGGAGCCGCAGAGGAAGTCTCCAGCGATTCCGTCCATTATCCTGGGACGTACTTGGCCGGTGGATACAATCGTCTGCGCTCTAAAATTGGTGGTCTAGACCTGGAACATGAAGATCTAGTTAATTTTCCAAACTGGTTGCCGCTCACATTTCGAATAGATGACGGGGACTGGCTACACCCGAACACGCAGACTATTCTCGATTGGAACCGCGAACTAGATCTGTTGAACGGATGGCTAACCAGAACCATCCTCGTCCGCGACTCTAGCGGGCGAGAAACTCAGATAGTCTTCCATCGGTTCGTAAGTCTGGTTGAAACGCGGATAGCGGGAATAGAAATGGCGATCAAGCCAATGAACTGGGCCGGACGTATTTCCGTACGTTCTGCACTCGACGGACGTGTAACCAACACTGGCGTTCAACGCTATAAAGACTTAGCGGCTGCGCACTTGAATGAAACAGAGAGTAATAAACCGTCCCTCGAAATCATCTCCCTCGTTACCCGAACAACTCAATCCCAAATCACGGTGGCTCTCGCTGCACGGACGCGGATTTTTAAAAATCAAGGCACACATGGAACAACTCGCCGCACGGCACACGAAACGGCCTACGTCGCCGATTATTTAGAGGTCGACGTCGCTCCCAACCAAGGAGCCCGTGTGGAGAAGATCGTTGCACTAACACGCTCGTCTAAAGGGGGAAATACAACTTGTCAGGCGGCTTCCGTTAGGCTCATTGAAGAGACCCCAAATTTCAGAACACTGGCCGTACAACACGCCAGCGCCTGGAATAAACTTTGGGACATCGGCGATATACAACTGAGCGGCCATAAACGAATCCAGCACGTTCTGCGTCTGCATACGTTTCATTTGTTCCAGACATTTTCACCGAAAGCCAAATCGCTCGACGTCGGCGTTCCGGCCCGCGGCTTACACGGCGAAGCTTACCGCGGGCATATTTTCTGGGATGAAGTATTCACGCTGCCCTTTTTTTTGCTACGTAAGCCCCAGCTCGCACGAACCACGCTCCTTTATCGCTACCGCCGGCTGCACCCAGCCCGGGCCGCCGCACGCCGCGCAGGTTACGCCGGCGCAATGTTCCCATGGCAGAGCGGTAGCACCGGCCGCGAGGAAAGCCCCCATCTGCACCTCAACCCGAAATCAGGACGATGGATCCGTGACCTCAGCTATACGCAACGACACGTGAATATCGCCGTCGCGTATAACTTATGGAAATATTGGGAATCGAGTCGTGATACCGAATTTCTGTTTGGGGCAGGCGCAGAAATGTTTCTCGACATCGCTAAGTTTTGGGCAAGCCTGTCAACCTACAGCCGACACCACCAGCGCTATGAGATATGCGGCGTCATGGGCCCGGACGAATACCACGAGCATTGCCCGACTTCCCAGGAACCGGGCCTGAGGAACAATGCCTATACCAACATCATGGTGGTCTGGCTCCTGAAAAAGGCACTAGAACTGCTTCTCCTATTACCTAATAAACAGAGAGCCGTACTCACCGAGACTCTCAATTTAGACGATAAAGATTATGCTGCCTGGACCGACATCGCTCACAATATGCGAATCGCATTTCATGGCGACAAGATCATTAGCCAATTCGAAGGGTTCGGCGATTTGAAGGAATTCGAATGGCAGACATACCAAAACAAATACGGAGACATTTGTCGGCTTGACCGGATACTAGAAAACGAAAACGATAGTACCAACAACTACCAGGTTTTAAAACAACCAGACGTTCTAATGCTGTTTTATTTGCTGCCTTTGAACCAGGTTGTAGGATTGTTTCGCCAAATCGGTTACGTGATTGACCGTGTTACCATCGAAAGAAACATCTTCTATTACCTTGAACGCACTTCTCACGGTTCCACCCTCAGCAAGGTCATACACGCTTGGGTTTTGGCGCCTTTCGATTTACGTCGGTCTTGGAGACTCTTTGCGGAATCCTTGGAGAGCGATACACAGGACAGACAAGGGAGCAGCACAGGCGAGGGAATTCATACGGGCGTAATGGCTGCAACGATAGGTCTGGTTCAGCACCGTTATGTAGGCTTGCGCATACGAAAACAAAAGATTTCTTTTGACCCTCTGTTACCTTCGGAACTATCTGGGGATATTGCATTCAGCTTTCGGCACTTGGCCAATAGCTTCTCTGTACGTGCAAATCGACAACGCCTGATGGTTTCCCTCGACCGCGGCAACCACGAGAGTGCAGTGATAGAGGTATTCGGGAATCCTTTCCTCCTACATGCTGGAAGACCACGCACATTTCCACTATAAAAACCCCACTAACAACTCCTCAACATTGAACCATGCGAACAAAGCGTACTAGTCCCGGCAATAAAACCCCTTTGTTTTTTAGGGCCGCCGAAAACAACTACGGGCGTTAGAAATGGACACAACTGCTACCGCACGAACAGTTTTGGTCGAATGCAAGGAACTTTCAGCGCGCAACGCCTATCTGCCTGCACAAGACAGCTATTTCGAAAATCGTATAATACGTGGGGACAATCTTGATATTTTACAGACGCTGCGTCCCGAATTCGAAAGAAAAATAAAATGTATCTACATCGACCCTCCATACAATACAAAAAATCATATCCCGCACTATGAAGATGCTCGCGGTCACCAGTCATGGGTCGGGAATCTGAAGACCCGACTGAAACTCCTATGGTCTTTACTAACGGAAGATGGGTTCCTCATCGTTCAAATAGATGACAATGAATTTGCACGCTTGTATCTTTTGATGGCCGATCTACTCGGGGAAGCTAGACTCAAAACCATCTGCGTTAAAATGGCCGAGCCCACCGGGTTCAAAATGATCCACGCCCTAAAGCAAGGGAACATACCGAGACTAAAGGAATTTTTGATTTTGGCAGGAAAGTCCGGAATCAGGAATTTACATCCTGAACGTATACCCAAAAGTGAATGGGACCCAGAGTATAGGTGGGTGGTTGTAGGACCAACACGGAGGGACATACGGCACCTGAAGTTGATTATCGCAGATAGTGCGCGAACACCCGAGGACGTCAAGCGCGCCGACACTATTTGTCAATCTTTCCGGCTATTTCCTTTGGCAACAGTATGCCAAGAAGAACGGAACACCAATCCCACGAAAGACTGGCTGACAATTAACTCATGGCGTATCGTCAGGACCTGCTCGACAAGCCGTACCGCAAAACAGCGAGCGGATGTAAAACGGTCTCAAATCCCGAACAAGAATGGAGCATTCACAATCGAAACCGCACAGCGGAAGCTGTACGTTATTGTCGTCCGTTATGATAAAACAAAGACGCAGCCTCGGATGAAGTTGCTGTTTGCAGACGATTACCTCACTGTCCACCCTGGAGATTTCTGGTCCGACATCAAAACAACTAATCTCGCCGATGAAGGCGGCGTCTCTTTTGTCAAAGGGAAAAAACCGGAGGCTCTTCTCAAGAGGATAATCGGTATGACTACTTCACCCGGCGATTGGGTACTCGACGCGTACGCCGGTTCCGGCACAAGCGGCGCGGTCGCCCACAAAATGAGACGGCAATGGCTAATGATAGAAGACGGAGCACAGTGCGAGTCTCACATTGTGCCCCGTTTGCGTTCCGTCATAGGTGGAACAGATGATTCCGGGACGACAAAAATACTTGGTTGGCAGGGAGGCGGCGGCTTTCGATTCTTTCGGTCCCCCTCATGAACCCTGACCAGAAGTTTGAGAAACTTGCTATATTTCACCAGAAAGGCGGCCATCCGACGAATGCCCGAGCGGGGCAAAACTTGACAACCGAAAGCTGCACCACGAGATTCCCGTGACTGCACTACAATCGTTAAAGAAAGTGCAAGCGTTATGCCTACAATGCAAAGCATGGCCTTATTCGATCCGGCTCCCGCCGAGGACCATCCCTTACACCTAATCGACTCACCCCTACCAACACCCGGAGTTAACGATGCCCTCATACGAATCGAGGTATGTGGGGTCTGCCGCACTGACCTTCACATAGCGGAAGGCGACTTGCCCCTGCGACAAAGCCCTTTGATACCGGGACATCAAGTCGTCGGTGTTGTCGCAGACCACGGGAAAGGCGTTCTCGGTTTCAAAGACGGCGACCGCGTAGGTGTCGCATGGCTTTACTCATCCTGTATGAAGTGTCGTTACTGCAGGCGCGGGCAAGAAAATCTTTGTTCTAGTCCACAGTTCACTGGTTACACGAACCAAGGCGGCTACGCAGAATACATCATAGCACCGGCAGAATACATCTACCCTATCCCGGCCGGTATGGCCTCTACCGCCGCTGCACCACTACTTTGCGCCGGAATTATCGGGTACCGAGCCCTGACACAGAGCGGCCTTAAAAAAAACGGTACACTCGCCCTGTATGGATTTGGTGCTTCAGCCCACATAGTTTTGCAAATCGCGGCATACTTGGAGTGTGAAGTATACGTTGTCAGTCGCAGTTTAAACCACAGACACCTCGCGCGGGAACTGGGAGCCGCATGGGTCGGAGACATTTCACAGGCCCTGCCCCGCCCTCCGGATGCATCAATCATTTTTGCCCCTTCTGGCGACCTCGTGCCCCCTGCGATGAAAGCTTTGGATCGCGGGGGGACCCTGGTGCTAGCGGGGGTCCATATGAGCGCTATACCCTCGCTGAATTACGAACAAACGATCTTTTATGAGCGGACACTAAAGAGTGTAACAGCCAATACAAGAAAGGATGGACATTCCCTCCTACGTTTGGCTGAACAAATCCCGGTAATTACACACACTCGCGAGTTCTCTCTACGCGACGCGAATCAGGCTCTTCTACAGTTGAAGGCAGGAGAAATATCCGGGTCTGCCGTTCTCAGGATAAGTAACCATTAATCAAGCGGTGAAATCAGCGCGCCAAATGCGCCCCTTATAACTTTATCTCGGCTCATTTATTTTTCGGAGAAAACCATAATCATCCCGCGCGCGACCATTTCTTTTGGGTGTCCGTAGGGCCGTCGATTTCTGCGAAGCAATGCAGACACGATAAAATCGTCCGTGCCTGGACCGACGTGGCCCTACCTATCGGTCGACGAGGTACATTTTGCTTGACAGTCTGTTAGTGCATACCTACTCTCCAAGTTTCATCGCCCCAGAAGAAGGGATTTCTGTGAGAAAAATTCGAGCGATATTTTTTGACTTTGGCGGCACACTTTTCGACTACTCAACGACCGCTCCAGGCGAGCGCGAGTCTCTCATAGCCCTTGCGCGCGTAGCGGGTATAACCGCCGACACGACACAAGTTCAGCAGTCCTATCGCGACGCTCTTAAACGAACGTTTTATCGATATTTGCCGCGCCCCTTCTACCTACACCGGGACATGTTTGATGAAGCATTGACCGAGACCGCCCGATACTTTGAAGTCTCTTTCACTCCTCGACAACTGAGCGAATACCGGAAGATGCAGGAACAGTTGCGTAATCAGAATTTCAAACTGAGAGAAGGAGTGGAAAAAACGCTAGCCACCCTGCGGCGACGAGGTTTGCATCTTGGTATCGTAAGCAACGTAGATAATGAACAGTTCTCGCAGATACTAACCTTGAGCGGCCTTCAAAACTCATTCGATTCTTTTCTTACCAGTGAAGATGCGGGCTCTTGCAAACCGGACCAACTCATCTTTCTGAAAGCATTAGAGCAAGCCCATTGCAGGCCGCACGAGGCTGCCTTCGTGGGAGATTCAATACAGCAGGACATAGCGGGGGCAAATCGCTGTGGACTCCACTCTGTGTTATTGTGGTCGCGCCCGAACAAACTGCCAAAGACTTCGGATGTTAGCCCCGGAGACATTATCCACAACATACCCGATATACTGAATGTCCCGCTCTTTGAATAACCATACGTGGGATTAATTCACAACGAACGGTACGATGCGTTTCAAATACATTACAGGAATAATTGCTGTCGTCCTCCTGACTTTCGCTGCTCTGCTCGTGTTCAGCGTTAACACGCTACTTGACGGGAATAAGGATGCAATTATCAGCGAGTTGGAGAAATACACCGGTCGCAAAATTTCTTTGACCAGCATTACTACCAGCTTCACAGACGGTATCGGTATACAGCTCCACGAATTCAGCATCGGCGACGATCCAAGACATGCAGCCGGCCATTTTTTAAAAGCCGACCGGCTAAAGCTCAATTTCTCATTATCCTCCCTCTACTCTGACCAACCAAAAATAAGAGAAGCGATTTTGTATCGTCCGACCATCAATGTAAAACGAAATGGCGATGGTGCCTACAACTTTGGAGCCATCCCTGCCAAAGGTACTGGAGGTGGTGAATATGTTGGAACGGCGCCGGAGACGGCACGAGAAACGCCAAAGGTGAGTGTGCTTGTCTCACTCTTAAAGATCAGTGAGGGTACCATCCACTACACAGACGAATTGACGAACTCATCTTTAACGATTACTTCAATCAGTCTACAAGGCCGCGATCTAGATCTGACCCAGGTATCCCACATCCAACTAGAGGCGGCTATCCATTCATCTAGCCCAAACGTTTCGCTCTCGTTGGACGTCGGCCCGCTCAACCCAAATTTCAATGGACTAAGCGGCATTCCTGTTAGCGGTACGGTCCAAATTCAGCAAGTCAGTTTAAATAAGTTGAGGCGCTCTTTCCCTGTTCTGACGAACTCCAATACGGTCTTCGGCTCTTTCGCCGGACCGTTGAGCTTGGTCACCGGATTTGCAGGAACGCTAACCGAAATTAGTCTTACCGGCACCCATGCAACTCTATCCTACCCCAAAGCGGGAACCACTAATTTAACGATTTCAGGAGACATCGGCCCTTTCAATCTGCAACATTCTCGTCTCGACCCGGAAAGTGATATCGACCTGACCGTACGCCTATCTGCGGTCGAATTTGACGACATCTCGGAAAGCTGGGACCTGACAGATTTCCTGCCAGCTGGATTCCAGGACAATCGAGGGCCGATTGACTTCTTTCTATCTGCCACCGGCACACCAGAAGAATTAGAGCTAACCGGTTCGCTGGATGCCACCCGTATGAGCTTGAAAGTTAAAAACCACTTCGCCAAGCCACCAGAAAGTTCACTTACGTTGAAGACTAGAGCAGTACTCCGTAATGAGACACTTCGGGCGAATCAGGTGGAATTAAAATTTGGCCCTCTCATACTCCTAGGAGCGGGTTACCTAACCCTGAATGAACAAAAACAGATCAGCTTTGATTTTGCCAGCAACGAGGTCGACTTAGACTCCTTTCGGCCCTTTTTCCCGTCCCTAGTGCGACTGAAGGCGACTGGTAAAGCATCGGCAAAGTTCCGCGTCGACGGGACCTACCGACTACATCAACAACCGCGCCTGCAGGGGACACTAACCGTGACGCGGGGCACCGCAAGCCCTCCTCTCTTGACCCAACGTGTGGAAGACTTTAGCGCCAAACTCGCATTTACCGGCAAACAGGTCACTTTAAAAGACGGTAGCTTCCGGATCGGCCAGTCGTCTTTTGGAGTAACAGGCACTACTCAACAACTTGCCCCGTTGGACGCATCTTTTGATCTGAGTACGGCTCTCATACACCTGGACGAGGTAGTCGAGCTCCCTTGGGTAGGGGTGTTGGAAAATACAAATTTAAAGTGGAGAACCTGGAGTACGACCGATGGAAAGCGTTACCGAGTCCGCGTAGAGTCCAGTGGTGGCAAAATGGCAAGCGCGGAATATGACAATTTCCACTTAGAAGTATCCGGTACGGCCACACAAGCAAACATAGACCAATTGCACTTCGGTGCACTCGGAGGCAAATTCGAAGCGACTGGTCACTATTCAATGGGCCAGAATTCACCTCGATTTTCCTTGAACGGTACGATCAATGAGGTAGATGTGCGGCGTCTATCGCATCTACTAGCCGAACATGGGAATTATCCCATCAGCGGAAGTGCTAGTCTTCACTTTACTACTAAGGGAAAGATGAATGGCGCAACAATATTGGCTTCCGAAATAATCGGCTCAGGCTCGCTATCGATCAAGAAAGGCACAATACACGACCTAAATCTAACGGATGCCCTCTTGTCTCAGTTGAACATCCTTCCTGGCATCACCTTCGCCCCCTCCGACAAATTCAAAAGTAAATATCCCTTCCTTTTTGCGAGTCAACACACGGAATTTAACAAGTTAGCCGCGGTATTCGAATTCGCAAATAAAAAATTAGCCATCAAAAGCATACGAATGGAAGCGCCGGAAGTTGCCGCTCACTCTGACGCCTCGTTAGATTTTGAGGGGAACGTGGCCGCGACCGGCTCTCTTATTGTATCACCGGAAGTCACCCGGCAACTTATTCGCGACGTCAGCGAAATTCGTTATCTACGGGACTCATCCGGTAGCCTTGTCGTACCCTTTCTCCTTTCAGGACAGATCCCTACCCTCAAGCCGCGAGCGGACCTACGGCAAATGGGAAAGATTTTTAAGGAGGCACTATCTAAACTTGCAGCGGAAAAGATACGCAAGGCAATCCTAGAGAAACTGGTCTCTCCGAAGAGCGCCGAAGAGGGCGAAAAGCCAAAGTCAGAGGCGCGATCTCCTACAGAACCCACCCTCGAGGAGCTGCTGGTAGAAAAAGGCCTCGATGTACTGTTTGGTCGGTGATTTTAAGTAACGCGAGCAATAATGCGTTGTGCCAGGCCGACGAGATCACTCATTGCCTCGACGAATCGCCTTACTCAGCGCCTCCAATTCGTTCTCAAGAGTACGAACTCGAGTCAGAAGCTTCGGAAGCCGTGTCATTGCCGCCGAAGCCCGGCGCCAGGATAGCACATTCACTGCGGGGTACCCTCCAACAATACTACCGGCGGGAACATCGTTGGGAATCCCGCTTTGCGCCACGACCTTTGAGTCATTACCGATTTTCAAATGTCCGGCGACGCCTACTTGCCCGCCCAATTGGACTCTGTCTCCTAATAACGTGCTTCCGGCTAGGCCGGCCTGCGCACATACGAACCCGTATTCCCCTACCTCCGAGCCATGCCCGATCTGAACCAAATTGTCGATCTTCGTGCCTCTTCCAACGCGTGTCGTACCCACCGTCGCTCGGTCCACCGTCGAGTTGGCGCCTATCTCAACGTCATCCCCTAAAACCACGGTACCAACTTGAGGCTTCTGCATAACTGATCCGTCTGGTCGTTGAACGTACCCAAACCCGTCACCTCCGATGACGGCGCCGCTCTGTAAAACGACTCGGTTTCCTATCTCTACACTTTCCCGAACAACTACGCCGGCATGAGCCATAAAACTGTGCCCGATCTTTGCGCCACGATAAATAACAACGTTAGGGAAAATTGTGGCCTCGCTACCCAACACAACGTCATCGCCTATTACGGCATAAGCCCCAACCGATGCGCCCGGCCCTATAGTCGCCGTTGGCGATACCACAGCCGTTGGGTGAATACCTTTCGAAACAGGAAGACGCGGGTGAAACCAACCCAAGATTTCCGCGACGACAAAATCGGGGTTCTTGCTACGTAGGGTTGGCAAGTCGACCTCAGGTGCGTCCGCACCCAAAATAACCCCGCCTGCGCGCGTATTTACCAATCTGGTCAGGTACCGTTTGTTCGTGATGAATGTTAGGTCCCCAGGACCGGCGTCCTCTATCGTTTTGAGACCCGTAATTTCGGGGTCGGCGGGTCCCTCCACCACACAATCAAGACGTCTCGCTATTTCGCTCATTTTCATAAAACCCCTCCGTCTTCAGAAAACCGTACCCTGAAACACCGATAGTACATCGAGTGTAGCAAACACCCTGGAAAGCGCCTATGCTGCCGCCCGACACAGAAACCAGCGTCCTGTACCGAAAACCTGCCACACACAGACGCCGAACGAAACCAATGTGAACATTAAATGCTCCTCTCGCGCGGGGAGGCAAAGGCTTTCCTGTTGCGACAACTGTGTCTTCCTGTTATACGGCTCCCATCGTCGGTCATGGCCAAAGCCGCCGTGCGTCTAAGCACGTTCCAGAAACAAGAACAAATTACGGAGAATTACCCTGATGAATACTTTGAGGCTTGGACTTCCCAAAGGAAGTTTGGAAGCTACCACCATAGAACTTTTCAAAAAATCGGGCTGGAACGTTTCGAAAAGCTCGCGCAGTTATTTCCCTAGCATTGACGATCCTACATTAGAATGCGCCCTCGTACGCGCTCAAGAAATGGCCCGTTACGTTGAATCCGGAACCTTGGATGCGGGTATAACGGGCAAAGATTGGATCATGGAAAATCAGTCGGACGTGGAAGCCGTTATTGATCTGGTTTACTCGAAAGCAAGCTTTCAACCCACACGTTGGGTCCTAGCCGTGCCGGGGGATTCTCCCGTGGAGTCCTTGGACGACCTCAGTGGCAAAAAGATCGCGACTGAGCTAGTGAATTACACGAAGCGATACTTCTCGGAAAAGAGAATAGAAGTGGCTGTGGAATTTTCTTGGGGGGCAACCGAAGCAAAGGCCGCCGACGGTCTGGTTGACGCGATCGTCGAAGTCACAGAATCCGGATCTACTATTCGCGCGCACGGCTTAAAGATTATCCATGAACTATTCACTTCCAACCCTCAATTGATAGCGAATAAAGAAGCTTTAAGAGATACCCGTAAGCGTGAGAAAATCGATCAAATTGCTTTACTATTGAAGGGAGCGCTCACGGCAGAGGCAAAGGTCGCTCTCAAGATGAACGTCCCGAAACAGAACCTCGATGAAATCGTAACAATGCTTCCAAGCCTGACCGCGCCGACTGTCTCGCCGCTCTACCAATCAGAGTGGTTCGCTGTAGAGAGCGTTATAGACGAAGACATTGTGCGAGAATTAATACCTGACCTGATCAAAGGAGGCGCCGTGGGTATCATCGAGTACCCGCTTAACAAAATTATTTAGCAAGATTAAGGAGAGGCATTCCGGGGAGGGGAGCTAGCCGCCGACCATAGACTCCAGAAACGGCTCTTTCTCTTTAGATGGCATAATATACACACCTTCCCATCCGCAGACTTCTTCGCAGAGCTTACAGCCCACGCAGGTTTTTTCTTCAATCTGCACCCGACCCAAATATTGCGGACCATTTTCGTCTGAGGGCGAGATACAGTCGAACGGGCACACGTCTACGCATACACCACACCCGTTACAATTATCTTGATGTACAACGGCGATTGGTCGGTCCACCCTTTTAAGGACCTTTGTCAGGTTTCCGTAGGTGTCAAGAATCGCGTCATCCGGACAAATTACGCCGCACGCGCCGCAATCTATACACTGAACTGCCTCGATCAGGTACGCCTTTTTGGGATCGCCACTGATCGCTTTGGTCGGGCATCGCTGCTCGCAGGCGCTGCACCCGGTACAGTTCTCAGCAATTATTGTAAAGGGCACGTCCTTCCCCCCTCTTACTTCTGCATTTCTCTCAACACTTCGTCGCGGCGCCCTTCTTCTATGAGCTGATCATTTTTGCGCGCTTCCCTAAAAGCTAGATATGTAAAATAGAAGATAAGAAACATCAGTCCGACAATAGGGATATTGTCTGGCTTGAGTATTATTTCTAGAAACTGGTCCCAGCCGGTTTTGTTTACCATTGCTTATCGGACCTACCTAGTCTTCCTCTGCTTGTCAATAACGAATACCTCAAATACCGCTGCAATGGCCTAGCAAAAGACCTGTCCGCTACCAAGGCTATCAGCTCCGCGGTAGCAAAGGACATGCACGGACGCTGTAACTGGAACCTCCGCCCCTCCCCTTGCAGCCTAGCCGATTTCCGGTATAAATATTTTCGATTCTTTACGAATGCAAAGGGGTGAAGAAATCTCATGCTGCAATGGCTTCCGGAGGACGTTTCCCCGTATGGGGGAAGCATAGATTCGCTTTTCTACTTAATTTACTACATCACTGCGGCGGCCTTCATAGTCGTGACAGCATTGATGGTGATCTTTCTCTTCGTCTACCGAAGAAAAGAAAATCACAGAGCAGTTTACACCCACGGAAATTCCGGGCTGGAGCTACTGTGGACAATCATCCCCGCAGTCGTGTTCATTGGTCTCGGTTTCGCCAGCAAGGCCACTTGGGAGGACATAAAGTTAAACGTGCCGGAAACGGACGTGGAAATACGTGTCACAGGAAAACAGTTTAACTGGGAGGTGCTCTATCCCGGACCCGATAAAACATTCGAGACTGAAGACGATTACCAGGTAGACAACGACATTCACGTGCCAGTCGGCACTCCTATCCGCGTTTTTCTCACTTCGAAGGACGTGATCCATAGCCTATTTATGCCGAATCTTAGGTTCAAACAGGACACACTTCCTGGTCGACAAATTGAGGCCTGGTTCCAGGGCGACAAAGCCGGCGTTTACGAGATCCCTTGCGCCGAGTTGTGCGGATTCGGCCATTCGGGCATGAAAGGGACCTTATACGTTGACACCCCAGAAGATTACGCTACTTGGTACAATTCTCGTTGGCCAGAAACATCAGAGCTTGGGGACAGCACGGTAAGCCAAAAGGAAAGTTCGTCTGTTTCTGCGCGGGGAACGTTGGCCCAGAATGATTCATTAATCACGGATCTGGGAGTAGCGACGAACTGACTTCTCACGACTAATAATCTCACACGCCTTAGTACGAGCAATTAGGAGAGTTCCACACAGGAGAACGGTAATGAGCGAAGCAGCAACGGCCGAACACGAATCACACTCGGACCATCACGAACTTGGTTTTGTAAAGACATATATCTTTTCAACAGACCACAAAATGATCGGCCGTCAATTCATGTTTGCTAGTATCCTCATGCTAATTGTGGGGGGCTTACTCGCAATGATGATCCGTTGGCAGCTCGCATGGCCTGAATCGGCGGTCCCGTTCACCAGTTGGATCTCAGAGCCTTTTATGTACCCGGCCGATGAGGACAGCGCAGCCGGGGCAATCGAAGGGCTATCGGAGACTCTCGGAAAGCCCTACCCGGGTGCTAAAATGGCCGAGTCTTTAAGTACCACGGCCAGCGCCCACATGGACCCTGCGTTCTATAATTCGCTTTTTACTATGCATGCGACGATTATGATATTCTTCGTCGTTATGCCCTTTATGGTAGGAGGATTCGGCAACTTTCTAATCCCTCTAATGATAGGGGCTGGAGACATGGCCTTCCCGCTACTTAATCTTCTTTCATTCTGGACCGCCGTTCCGGCAACAATAATGATACTCTGGAGCTTTTTTGTAGAGGGTGGAGCTGCCGCGGGAGGCTGGACTATGTACGCCACTCTGTCCGCCGACCCGACACTCAGCGGCGTGGATACTGGCGCTGACCTTTGGGTCATTAGCCTACTCATTCTGGGCGTCTCATCCCTCATGGGAGCTATCAATTATATAACGACAGTGGTGAATATGCGCGCACCTGGCATGACGTGGTTTCGCCTACCACTGGTAATATGGTCCCTCTTCATAACGGCCATCTTGTTGCTGTTGGCATTACCCGTCCTCACCGCCGCATTGGGAATGCTACTTTTTGATCGAACAATGGGTACAAGTTTCTTCATGCCGGGGGGCGGGGGCGAACCTATCTTGTGGCAACATTTGTTCTGGTTTTTCGGGCATCCGGAAGTCTACATACTCGTACTTCCGGCTATGGGCGTCACATCCGATATCCTCTCAACTTTCTCACGAAAACCAATTTTCGGCTACAAAGCAATGGCATTTTCCATGATCGCCCTTGCCTTTCTTTCCTGGATCGTTTGGGGGCACCATATGTTTGTAAGTGGCATGAACCCTGTATTGGGCACCGCTTTTATGCTCACAACGATGGTAATCGCCGTCCCTTCCGCTATAAAAACATTCAATTGGCTGGGAACGCTCTGGGGCGGCAACATTCGATTTACCAGCCCCATGTTATTTGCGCTGGGATTTGTTTCCAATTTCGTCATAGGTGGCCTGAGCGGTATCTACATGGCTTCCACTCCGGTTGATATCTTCATTCACGATACCTATTTCATAGTTGCCCACTTTCACTATGTCGTTGCGGGTATTATTTTTGGCCTATTCGCCGGTATCTACTATTGGTTCCCAAAAATATTTGGTCGGATGATGAATGAACCATTAGGCAAACTTCACTTCGCCTTAACTTACATATTCTTCAATTGCGCTTTTTTCCCAATGCACTTTCTCGGCGTCGGCGGACATATGCGGCGGATCTATAATCCTTTGCAATACGAATTTCTTCACGACCTTCAGTGGTGGAACGTGTTCATCACTATGAGTGCATTCTGCTTAGGCATTGCGCAGATCCTATTCTTCATCAATTTCATTTGGAGTCTGTTCGGTGGAAAAAAAGCAGAAGACAACCCTTGGGAAGCAAATACTCTCGAATGGACTGCCCCGTCTCCCCCGGGTCACGGAAACTTCGATGTGACTCCAACGGTGCACCGTGGACCGTACGAATACAGTTCTCCGTTGGTCGAAGACGACTGGTTGCCGCAGAATAAGAAGCTAGGACCTGAAGCAGTTCAGGCAGGACATTAGCAAAACGAAACTGTCTACCTTGGATAGAAAGGCACTGTCGTGTGCCCTGGCGATTACAAAAGTAGCGCCGATGCCTTTATGAGTACGACACCAAACCGCATCCTGCACAAAAATGCGTGATTCGATCCACGGCACTACGCCAGACCGCTCGGCCTGGCCACACCGGATGGCTGTGTTTACTACTATAGCCACTTTACCACTCATCGTATTCGGCGGCCTGGTCACAAGCCTACGTGTGGGCCTAGTAGTTCCAGACTGGCCAACGACGTTTGGACACAACATGTTCCTTTTTCCCTGGTCCCAAATGGTCGGGGGCGTATTCTACGAACACGGGCACCGTTTACTGGGGTCTACTGTCGGGGCATTAACGATCGGACTTTCATTTACACTATGGTTAAAAGATGACCGGCGATGGCTACAGTGGTTGGGCCTAGTCGCCCTAGCGGCGGTCATAGCACAAGGGATCTTAGGTGGTTTGCGTGTCGTACTTCTACGGCACGAGCTCGCAATTTTTCACGCGTGTTTGGCTCATGCGTTCTTTGCATTGGTTGCGAGCATTTGTCTTTATACCTCGGACGAATGGCGGGCACGTACCACCTCTTCCAACACCATCTCTGGGACGCACAGGCGGACATACCGAATAGGACTTTTGGCCGTTATTTTAATCTTTATCCAGCTAATAATAGGGGCCGTTCTCCGACATACGGGAAACGGCTTAACTCCACATATTCTAGGGGCAATCGTCACCTTCATTGTAGTATTTTTGCTCCACGACCAGGCGGCCGACGACTGCGCTACCCATCCGCCCATACAACGTTCGGCAAAAGTACTTCGGAGGCTCCTACTCCTGCAATTAGTGCTAGGCGTTTTTACGTATTTGGTAAAATACGTTTCTCCAGACGGGCCTACCTCACTGCGGGCCACACTCCTTGCGACGAGCCATGTCGTAATCGGCGCTCTTATGCTAGTCGTTAGCGTGCGTTTTACCATATGGACTCGAAGCATGAATATTTCGAAAGACACAGGCGCGAACGCCGCGACTCTCGTGGAACAGGCATAAGCAAATGACTCACGGTACAGAGACAGTTGGATTTGATACAACACTCACACGGCAACGCCTCGGCGCGTTTATCGAACTCACCAAGCCTAGGCTCGTGAGTATGGTCTTGGTGACCACAATAGTAGGCTTTTATCTTGCGTCTTGGACAGGTATAGACTACACCCTACTTTTCCACACGCTACTAGGGACGGGACTGGCCGCCGGAGGAACCCTAGCACTCAACCAACTCATCGAGAGAGATGAGGATTCAGTCATGGAACGGACGAAGAAACGTCCGTTACCCGACGGTCGCTTGCAGCCGTTCGGTGCTTTAGCTTTTGGTGCAGCGCTAACCGCTACCGGTCTTCTTTATCTCTTAGTCGTCGTCAATCCGGCCAGCGCAGCGTTAACGGCCCTAATTACCGTGAGTTACCTTTTTGCCTACACCCCGCTAAAAAAAACAAGTATTCTATGTGGAATCGTGGGCGCATTCCCCGGAGCATTACCACCGGTCATCGGTTGGGCGGCTGTCGACCCTAACTTAGGGATAAATGCCGCGCTACTCTTTTCGATCATGTTCTTGTGGCAGATGCCGCATTCCCTAGCTATCGCGTGGCTGTATCGTGAGGATTACACGCGCGCTGGATTCCAATTGCTGCCGGTCATCGAGCCGGACGGTCAGAGTACAGGCAGACAAGTTGTCACCTACAGCCTAGCCTTATTAGTGGTTAGCCTTTTACCAACGCAGATAGGGATGGCAGGCAATCGGTATTTCGTCATTGCCTTTGGCTTAGGCTGTATGCTTCTCTGGTACAGCGTTCAACTAGCGCGTCTGCGGAGTACGCACTCTGCGCGGCAACTTATGTTTGCGTCGCTTGTGTATTTGCCTATATTGTTGTGCGGTATGGCCCTAGACAAACTGCATCCGTAAACGGAGGTACAGGAATATGCCTTTGGTGACCCGCGCCGAGCGTGAAAACGAGAATTGGTCCCTCGGGACCAAAATCGCCGTGTTCATAGTTTTGTACTTTGCAGCAACCACTTGCTTCATCATTTTTGTGTAGAGCGACGGCCTTTAGGAAACCTCACAATGTCAACGGGATCTGCCACTCGCCCAGTCCACGCACCTGTCGTCGTACAGCAAGAACGCGGCGAAACCCTAGCCCGCCACAATCAACCTGGCGGAGGACCGCCCGGGCGCCAAAGTGAGGAGCCCCCTATCAGCAATGCGAAAATGGGAATGCTCATGCTGATAGGCGCGGAAACAATGTTCTTTGCAGGTCTGATTGGAGCCTATCTGGTATTCAGGTTCGGCACGACTGTGTGGCCTTCCGCGCATCTATATTTGCCCGTCGCCATCACATGGGCAAATAGCGTCGTTTTAGCCAGCAGCTGTTACACAATGTACAAGGCGACGAACTGTTTTAAATCCGCTGATCTGGAAGCTTTCCTTTCCTTTTTGTGGTTTACGGTCTGCCTTGGTACCATTTTCCTTTGCGTACAAGGTTACGAATGGATACAGCTCGTTCACGACGGTCTCACAATTTCCGCCGGCATGTATGGTGCTACGTTCTACGTACTGATCGGCTGTCATGCGTTACATGTACTCGCCGCCGTAATATGGCTCGCGGTCGTGCTCTTTCGCGCGCGACATGGAAAATATTCTCAGGAACAATATACGGGAATAGAAACTTGTAGCATGTACTGGTATTACGTAGGGGCGGTTTGGCTAGTGCTTTTCCCACTAGTTTACCTGAATTAAAAAAATGGGGCGCATACAAAGGCGACTGGCTCGTAGCACTCACTCAACGTTAGCATTGCTCGTGTTGGGCTTCGTTCTCAGTTGTGGTGGAACGTTACCCCCCGAGGCTCTAGCGCAAGGATGCGCAATGTGTCAAACTTTGCTTTCCGGAGCAAACGACCAAGTAACACAGGGCATGCTACGCAGCGCATTCTTTCTGATGGCAATGCCGTTTCTTGTTTTCGGCGCAATTGGGGGCTGGATTTTCTATAATCATCGGAAAATGAACCATACGAAGCAAACTAACGAATCACGACAACCGCTTTCGGTACTCGCGACTAAGAAGGAGGAACCATCTTGAGCGAAGCTGTTATCGACGCCCACACACAATCCGAAGTTCAACAGCCGGCAGAATCACCAGTAACACCAGAGAGCTGGGGGAAGCTGGGCATGTGGGTCTTCCTCGCCGGAGATGCCATGTCGTTCGGCGGACTGTTAGCGGGGTATGGTGCAATACGGGCAAGTAGTCCCGATTGGCCAGATCCCTTATCAGTTCTCGGAATCAATCTGACTGCCTTCATGACGTTTTTGTTAATTGTCAGCAGCTTCACTATGGTCAAGGCGCTTTCTGCCGCGAAAAATCGACATCTTCCTGGCTTCAGGAAATATATGCTGTTAACCATCGTGGGCGGCACTATTTTCTTGGCCCTCCAGGCTTACGAGTGGACACACCTTACTCACATCGGGATGAACATGAGTGAGAACCCTTGGGGCGCCCCGCTTTTTAGTACCACCTTTTATGTTCTTACTGGTTTCCACGGCATGCACGTTTTTAGTGGCGTCGTGTACCTCACCTGCGTTCTCTTGGGTGGAATGAACGGGAAATTCAGTGGGGATAATTCGAGTGTGGTAGAGATCGTAGGACTTTACTGGCACTTCGTGGATTTGGTCTGGATCCTCGTGTTTACGTTCGTCTATCTGCTCTAAAGGAAAACAAAATGGAAAATGCCCACGCTCAGCACGCGGAACCCAACTATTTCGCAATCATGGTGGTACTTACAGTACTCACCATTTTAGAAATATTTGTTCCTCCGCTAATCGCTGACAAACTAGCTGCTGGCTCCGTACTCGTCTTTCTCGCCATCGTTAAAGCCCTATTGGTAGCACTATACTTCATGCATCTACGGTATGAGCGTACGACCTTAAGCGTAATAGCGCTCACCCCTATGCTGATTTGTGTTTTCTTAATTATTATGTTGTTACCCGATCTGACATCCAGCCGAAGGACCTACGCACCACAGACCGAGGCCACGGCAATGGACCCAGCCGAAAGTCACTAAGGTACGTGAGGTCCTCCGAGCATGACCAATCACCTATGGTCGCCCAAAGGATTATCTGGCTCTTGCTCGGCCTGGTTTTAGCGGGGGTAATAGGCTACGGGGTCCTTTCGGAACCCGCGGGTGCCCCGCCGAAGACAACAGAACGTCGCCTGCCCGTTTATGGATCTGTCCCGACCTTCTCTCTCACAGAACGAACGGGTGAGACCTTCACTGACAAAGGGTTAGATGGTTCAATTTGGATCGCCGACTTTATATTCACCAATTGTACCGGAGTGTGTCCCCTACTTAGCCGAACCATGTCCCGATTACAAAACCAGCTTCGGAATGATAACGTCCGCTTCCTCTCTCTCACTGTCGACCCTACACGAGACACGCCAGAAGTTCTCCGTCGATATGCGAAACGATATCGTGCCAGCAAAACGGACTGGCTTTTTCTGACAGGAGACGAAGCCGAAATGCGTCAGCTGATCGTTGACGGCTTCCGGCTTGGTGTAACTGCCCTACCGAACGATGATCCTCGCCTGGTTACCCACGAGCCAATTATACATTCAAATCGATACCTCTTAATCGACGCTGAAAGAAAAATCCGAGGATACTATTCAGGCGACGACCATAACGCGGTCGAAACGTTACTGCAGCACGTGCGTTTGCTGATAAACCAGGGCGACACCCGAATTAACACCGGCTTCTAATGGGATTTGGAGACACTTAAAATTTGACGATCCTGCGACTAAAGCCCAGTCTATCAAAGCCGCCACGTCCACTGCGCTGTACCACCAAATGATTCACTCGCTCAACAACTGACGACTGGAGCTAATCTAAAGAAGGCCGAAGCTGACCGCACTTGACTGGTCGCTTGGGCATGAACTATTTTTGATCTTTTCCAAGTAGAGACTATGCGTTTTGTAGCTATCACGATTTTGTGTCTCATCGTCCTCTGGTCGTACCGTAACCCAGGACAAGTAACCGTGCGAGTAAACCAAACTCCCGATTTCAGAACAACCGCTGGATCGCTGTTTGAAAAATACCGTTCCGATTGGCAACAGGCCGAGCAATTTTACCTCGACCGGATAATTCAAGTCGTCGGCACTGTCGCACGTGTTGAACAAGATACCGCAGGGCAAACCGCTATCATTTTGGTCGGAGATTCGTCTCGACTTACCGGAGTAGAATGTCTCACAGATTCTTCTCAGATACCACGGATTCGTCAAATTTCCTCGGGGCAGAAAGTCCTTGTCAAAGGTTACGGCGACAAAAGTAAGATCCACGTAAGACTGAAAGGGTGTCGTCTACTCGATTCACAGAGCAATTTGACGGAGGACTCTTTAGATTCTGAGCACGACCGTGTACAAGAACGGGAACAACCCAAGGAGAACAGTTAAATGACCATCTTTCTCGACCTACTGCTAATCATACTCCTTAGCCCCTCTTTGGCCCTAGCCCAATCCCAATTCAGTCTCGATGCTGAAGCTAATTATTCATTCGGCCAACCCTCTTTCAGTGAGGCGGACCGCCCGCCTCCCGACGGCTCGGCTACGACCGAAGATGATTTAGAACTTCGGATGCGATATCCGGAGTTGTATGGTGGCAACCTCGCGGCCGGCAGCAGCCTAGAGAATGCGAACCAGGAGGCACAACCGGATAACGAGAGCTTGGTAGAAATGCAAACACGATACCCGGAACTGTACTTAAGTGACCGCCTCTATAATGAAGACTCCGTTCTGTCCCTTGGGGGTAACGCGCCAGACTAAGGCAGGGATGGCAGTAATTCACTGCCGTCTCGCAAATCGAACCTGCCTAACCTCTCCACCGGCCCGCTACAAAATTGCGATAGCTATCCGGCTTGAACCAAGAAACGAGCCGGCTCGTTTTCATCGCGCTTCGCCGTAATCACAGCCATCCTCTGTTCGAGGACAAGGCGCTTAGACGTGAGCTGGCACACGCCGGTCACGGCAACAAGGACCGAACAACAAGACGATTTCATCGTAGACCTCTCCAAGGGAAGCGGGGCCAGAAAACTTTTTATTTCTGTATTGTTTTAAAGAATTCTGTTTCGATTCGAAGAAATCATCGGCGTTCACGGAACGCCGCAAGGGTCAACCTTTTTTTGTGGAGCATTGTCGCTCTTTCGGACGCACATTCTGATTTTGAGAGCTAGTTACTGTCTCTTCGCTAGATTGAGGAAGATCCTAATAGGTGGTAGAAGCATGACATAAACAGACACCTCATTTCTGCCCGAAAGCTGCATCGCAGAAATAGCAGGTTAGCTACTACGCCCCCGTGGTGAAATGGATATCACACAGGTCTCCGAAACCTGGGGTCTGGGTTCGATTCCCGGCGGGGGCAATAGCAATTTCGTCGCCCACGATTGCCCGCAAGACGTCAACGCAATCCAATCTTTCCGGCGTCTTCTCGCTGTTGTCAATATTGTAAATTTTACCTTCCTTGGTTGTAAATCCCTCCAAAGGAGAGTAGAACGTGAAGCATTCCAGGACAAAAAGGAGGTATAGCACAATGCAACTGGGGAGAATCATTGATGCTGACGGGCACATATTAGAACCGCCAAACCTTTGGAAGGAGAACCTTCCAAAGAAGTTCAAGGATAGAAACCTTGGTATCGTCAAGGACGAAGAAGGCTGGGAGTGTCTTGAAATTGATGGGAAAATCTCTGATGTCATTCGTGGGCTAGGCGTCGCCTCAGGTTTTGGAAAACCCGGCGAAGTCGCGTTTTCTAAAGATTTCTCCTACTTGGATGGGCCGAAAGGCGCATACGACCCTGACGAACGCGTAAAGCAGCTGGACATTGACGGAATCGACGCGGCCGTGCTGTACCCCACAATTGGAATTTTGTGGGAAGAAGAAGTCAAAGATGCCGAGCTTTCAATCGCATACAACCGCGTCTACAACGACTGGATCGCCGATTTCTGCAGCAC
>CAYWPF010000127.1:0-2846 GCA_964460065.1 uncultured Enterobacteriaceae bacterium | reverse complement strand
AGCTCTCGCGTGCACCGGTTCCCTTTCGGCGTCAATTACCAAAATTTCGAGAACGCCCGCCTAGGCGACACCCAGGCCCCTCACGATATCGAATCGGTAAAGAGACCGATCGCGGGTTACATTGGTGGCATTCATAAGTGGGTAGACTTGAGACTCCTTGAACCGACAGCAAAGTCCCTTCCAGATGTGAATTTTGTGTTGGTGGGCCCGGCCCAGGTGAATACCGAAAGTCTATCTCGCATACCGAACGTTCATATTTTAGGAATACGTCCGCACCAGACTCTTCCCAGTTATATAAAACGCTTCGATGTAGGCCTCATTCCGTACAAATTAACTGAATACACCGCGAACGTGTACCCGACGAAACTCAACGAATACCTAGCGATGGGCGTGCCTGTCGTCGCTACAGATCTTTCTGAGATTCGCCGCTTTAACGCGGACCATTCTGACATAGTAAACATCGCCACAGATGCGGATGCGTTTCGACACTCCGTCGAGTCCTCACTCACGGAGGTGGGAGAAGAGGCGAAGGACCGTCGCATATCCGTAGCGCAACAGAACAGCTGGCCTGCGAAGATTCGCGAAATGTCGGTTCTAATCCAAAATTCCTTAAAATCACGAGAAAAGCAAAGCAAAGGATGGGAAAAGGCCCTTCAGTTGAGCTACAGGAATGCCCGCTACCGGTTAGCTCAGACGCTCACTGCGCTGTTCCTTGTCTATGGAGGATTATTTCATACACCACTATTGTGGGTCGTCGCATCTCCTTTGCATGTCAAAGAGACTCCACGCCAGGTAGACGCGATCGTCGTGTTTGCTGCCGGGGTGGGAGAGTCAGGAGAAGCTGGCGGGGGATACCAGGAGCGCGTAAAAAAAGCCGCGGAACTCTATGCGGAAAATCACGCCAAGAATATTGTACTTTCATCCGGCTACGTTTTCGCTCTCCAGGAGGCAGAGGTGATGAAAACCTTGGCCATATCGCTCGATGTCCCGCAGGAATCTATCCTCCTCGAAAAGAAAGCGATTAGCACATACGAGAATGTTCGCTACGTGAGTGAAATGCTTCACGATAAAAACTGGAAAAGCATCCTGCTCGTGAGTTCACCTTATCACATGAGACGTGCCCTTCTTACTTGGCGAAAAATAGCTCCCAACGTTGACGTGATAGCTACGCCGGTTGAAAAGAGCTATTTCTACGAACACGGATGGGGCGCGAATGTAGCGCAAATACGCGGCATCGTACATGAATATGCCGCCATCGTATTCTACTGGTGGAAAGGTTGGAACTAAATACCTGATGTGTGGAATTTGCGGTGTACTCTATTTCGATAACCAACCCGTCGACGACCAGATTCTGAAGGATATGGTACGGGTGCTGTCCCACCGAGGCCCAGATAACACTGGGATCTACCTTTCCCACAAGGACAATGCGACGGACCAAAATGGTTGGTCCGGAATAGGCCTAGGGCACACGCGGCTAAAAGTCATCGATATGTCTGCGTTAGCACATCAGCCAATGACTAACCCACAGCGCTCCGACTGGATCGTGTTCAACGGCGAAATTTATAATTACCGAGAACTAAAACAGAGGCTAGAAGACGCGAATCGAAAATTTCGCACTGAGTCCGACACTGAAGTGTTACTCAACTTGTACGGAGAAACAGGTTCTGAGTGCGTCACCGCGCTCGACGGAATGTTCGCATTTGCGATCTGGGATAATAAACGCAGGCGGCTTTTTCTCGCTAATGATCGGGCCGGGAAAAAGCCGATATTCTATTACCACGACCAGCATATGTTCGCGTTTGCGTCGGAAATGAAAGCTCTACTTCAACACCCTGCAATCAAGCCGGAGATCAACACGGCTGCCATCCCTTCTTTTTTCCTGCGTGGTTACTACCCTACGCCTACGACACCGTACCACAACATCCACAAGCTTCCCCCTTCTCATGCCATGACTATAGACACAACAGGGACCATAAATACTCAACAATATTGGGACCTCAAATACTCCGATCAACATTACAAAGAACTTATCTTTCGAGGCTCCAGAAATCCCACACAAGAAATTGCGGGGGAGGTGCGCGGCATATTCACCGAAGCCGTACAAAAACGCCTTGTGGCGGATGTTCCACTTGGTGCTTTTTTGAGTGGCGGCATCGATTCATCCATTGTTGTCGGAGTAATGAGTCAGTTGCTCAACCAACCGGTCAAGACGTTTAGTATAGGATTCGCAGGAGACGCAGCTTATAATGAAACGTCGTATGCAAGATTAGTTGCAAAGCATTTTCAATCCGACCACACGGAGTTCATTGTTGAACCGCAAGCTATTGGTTTAATTGAAAAATTAGTATGGCATCACGATGGCCCATTTGGTGATGCGTCGGCGATACCGACCTATTTAGTCTCGCAGCTATCGAAGGAACACGTGACTGTCGTTCTAACCGGTGACGGAGGAGACGAGGTGTTTGCTGGCTACAATCGTTTCTACGCCTCGCTGATCGCCGAGTACATTCCCGGGTCTGCGGCAAACATTGCTCAATGGTTACTGTCGAATTTCCGCGCAAAAAATTACGGAAGCTGGGGCCATAAGGCGGCTCGCTTTTTCCAGAGTGCCGCACTACCACTTCCACTACGTTGCCTCAAATTAGAGTCCATTTTTTTTACGGATCTTCCGACCCTGTTGAATCGAGACCTCAGACAGAATGCCACTGAAAGCAGTCAAAGTTACATAGACGAGCTATTAGGCCATGGCTGGGCCAGTAAATTTTCGAGATTTCTCTTCCAAGATTTTCGCTCTTACCTCCTAGATTACCTACTCGTCATGATGGACAGGACCGCGATTGCCAACT
>CAYWPF010000126.1:0-22536 GCA_964460065.1 uncultured Enterobacteriaceae bacterium | reverse complement strand
TCGCAGGAAATGGTACTCAACTACGTTGGCGAGCATGTACTGGCGCTTCCAAAATCTTATTAATCCACCTCGTAAAAGGTACCAAGGGTATTACTAATGAAGATCGGTTATATGCCCGACACACACGGTGGCCCGTATAATCAACCGGAACCCTCACCCGAAGCTGCTGCCGCTTTTTGTGATCAACTACTGAACGAAGGGATCCAAGCGGAAGCCTCTGGTTTTGACGGAGTCTTCCTGCCCGAAAGACATCACCGCACGGAAACCATGTTTCCGCCCCCGTTAGTCCTGCTCGCGGGCTATGCGACCCGAACAAGCAAAGTCGATCTGGGGACATTTGTCTTGCAAACGCCGTATTATAACCCTATGCACCTGGCCGAAGACGTCGCAATGATCGATCTCATGTCGAAAGGTCGAGTCATCTTAGGGATCGGTCTCGGGTATCATCCGGACTATTTTCGCTTATTTAATGCGCCCTACCAACATCGCTTTTCACGTTTCGAAGAAAGTATCGACATTATGCGAACCGCCTGGAGTAGCCACGAACCTTTTTCTTTTAGTGGTAAAAGATTTCAATTTGAAAATGTGATGCTTACTCCCAAACCATTCCAAGTAGGCGGGCCACCCCTGTGGATAGGAGCCGCTTATCCCGAGGCAATAGCGCGCGCCGGAAGGTTAGGAGACGCATGGGGCATCCTGCCCTTTTGGGATCCAATTCCGAACCTGCGTTCCCAGGCATCCCAATACCGCGAAAGTGAGGCCGCTAACGGCCGCGATGAGAAAGAGGTTATGGTGCGCCACGGGTGGGTCGCCCCCACTCGGAAAGAGGCTGAACAGACCTTCGGACCTCTCTGGGTAGAAGAAATGCTATTCTATTGGCGATGGAAACTCCTCTCTCCAAACGAAGATTTTACGTCCGAGGCCGATTTTAACATCCAAAACCTAAGTAAATACTTGGTCATGGGTTCTCCGCAAGAATGTATTGAACAGTTAGAGATGTGGAAGGAAGTGGTCGGCGCAGACTACGTCATCATGAGATTCCGCCTTCCATTGGGGCCCGAACCTAAGCGCGTTATCGATTGCATACGGCAGTTCGGCCAGGATGTCATTCCACATTTTCACTAGGCTCATGCAATCCACCTTCTCTGCCCCTCCCCGTCTCGTGCTAGCATCGGCTTCGCCGAGACGCCGCGAGTTGCTCCAAACCATGAACGTTCCATTCCTAGTCGTACCTAGCAAAATAGACGAAACGCCAGCACCGAATGAGGCGCCACGTCCTTATGTGGCACGCATGGCCGCGGGCAAGGCGAGAGCAGTTACTACACGGTACCCCGGACTCTGGGTCTTGGGCGCGGATACTATCGTAACGCTTGACAATTCTATTTTTGGTAAGCCGCAGAACTCGGTAGGGGCCGTCAAGATGCTAACCACCTTATCGGGTAGAACTCACGATGTGATGACAGCCGTTTCACTAATAGACCGCGTCGGCAACTTAGCTATGGGCTTCACCGTAACGAGTCATGTGACTTTCCGCACCCTTTCGCCTGTCGAGGTCAGTTCCTATGCTGCCACGGATGAACCGCTAGATAAGGCAGGCGCCTATGCCGTTCAAGGCAAGGGCCGCGCCTTGATTGAAGCAGTGAACGGATCTCTTACCAACGTCATTGGTCTTCCCATGGACGAAGTCGGGCATGCCCTGCAAAATTGCGGACTGATCGAAGAGCAGAAATAGGGAACAAACGTGTCCGTTATAGCCCGAAACTACCAATTAGTCACAGAAGCCGTCGGTCAAGCAGCGAAGCGGTCCGGCCGGCGCCCGGAGGACATAAAAATAATTTGCGCGGCGAAAACAAAGAGCGCCAAATCTGTCCGTGCAGCGATCGTTGCGGGAGCGACACATATAGGAGAAAACTACGTCCAGGAAGCCGCCAGGAAAATCCCTTCCATCAATGACACCGCTACATGGCACTTGATAGGGCATCTTCAGAGGAACAAGGCAAAAACGGCTGTGCAGCTATTCGACCTAATCCATTCTCTAGACAGACTGAGCCTGGCAACTGAACTAGACCGGCATGGCAAGGCGCAGGGGAAAATCGTACACGTTTTGATTCAGGTAAATATTGCCAGTGAACAATCGAGAACTGGCATCCTGCCGGAAGAGATCGAGAAGTTTCTCAGCGCACTTTCCGGCTTATCTAATATTCACGTCGATGGATTAATGACCATGCCGCCGGCCTCTGCCGACCCCATTCAAACAAGGAGTTGTTTTAAGCGTTTAACAAGGCTCAAAAAGACCTTAACAAATAATGACAGTTCTAATGTCTGCTTACGAGAATTGTCCATGGGCATGTCGAAGGATTTCACGATGGCAGTCGAGGAAGGCGCAACAATTGTACGAGTTGGTACCCGAATTTTCGGCGAAAGAACGGAACACTGCTAGGGTCATCATGGCAAGGGAGTTGTACACGTGAAAAAAATTGGATTCATCGGTGCCGGCAATATGGCCGGTGCAATTATTAAAGGTCTCATCAGCTCAAAACTATATACCGCCAATGAAATCTTAGTGAGCGACACATCTGCGCATCAATTGACCCTGGCTAGACGCCGCTATCGTGTGGAGCCCGCCAAAACCAATGTCTCATTAGTAGAGCGAACGCACGCGATAGTTCTGGCGGTAAAGCCGCAGATAATAGAGTCAGTAATGGAGGAAATCTCCCCCGCCGTAAAGAAAAACAAACGTTTTATTTCGATTGCCGCTGGCGTTACTCTTGAACGTCTAGAAAAAGGTCTCGGCCACGGAACACGACTAGTCCGGGTGATGCCGAATACCCCTGCGCTACTAGGCAAAAGTATGACGGTCGTAACGTCCGGAACGCATGCGCGGCCAACAGACGAGCGTCTTGCCCTTTCCGTTTTCGGTGCGGTCGGAGATGTCGTTCGCGTTAGTGACGAGCAATTGTTGGACCCTGTCACTGGGCTGAGCGGTAGTGGACCTGCTTACGTCTACTTATTTGCGGAAGCGTTGATAGCCGGTGGGGTCAAAAATGGTCTCAGCCCAGAACTCTCCTCACGCCTCGCGTTGCAGACTCTAGAGGGCGCCGCAGCGATGTTGAAGGAAACTAAACTCAGTGCGAGAGAATTAAGAGAGATGGTAACATCTCCCGGAGGTACGACTTTCGCCGGCCTCAATCGGCTGAATGAAAGGGGTTTTTCCCGTGCCGTGTCTGCCGCTGTCACCGCGGCGACCAAACGTTCCCGGACCCTAGGTCGTCACTAAATAAAACGGAGGAAGCATGTTTCACCTTTTACAAGCTATCGCCTATGTCATCAGTTCGGTACTCACTTTGTACCTTTGGATTCTCATCGCCCGGATAGTTATCTCATGGGTCAATGCTGACCCTTACAACCCTATTGTTCAGTTTCTACTTTCCGTTACTGATCCCGTTCTCGACGCTCTTCGCCGCGTAATGCCTTTTCCCACAACTGTAGGTTACATTGATCTTACGCCTCTCCTTCTCATGTTGATAATACAATTCCTAAAAATCTTTCTAGTAGGAAATTTGTACGACCTGTCACTTGTTTGGCAGTGACGCCTGTATATTTCAAACTTCACACGAACGGAAATCTAATCACAATGCCGTGGTTTCATTGTTACAACGATGCGTCGTGATGTGTAACGACACAGAACGTCACCAGTTGATACGTCGACTACGCCGCGTCATCCTCTTTGGTCATTTGTATCGCCATACCCGTCCGCTTTTATACAGAAGCCCACGTCTCGGAAGGAAGGCCCCTTTCCCTAGCCTTGACAACCTCACATGGTACAATTAGCTCTAATCTAAGTGCCTACGAACTTTTGGGAGCCCGAATTCATGCCGATTTATGAATACGCTTGTAAGAAATGTGAGAATGAATTTGAAATCTCACAACGAATAACAGAAGAGCCCTTAAAACGTTACAAGTGTCCGATTTGCGACAAAAGGACCGCCGTAACAAAACTGATTTCTCGTTCATCCTTCCACCTCAAGGGTAGCGGTTGGTACGTTACCGACTATGGCAAGAACGGAAAGAAGAAAGAGAAGGGAGACGACCCTAACACAACGGACGCAAAAACACCGGGCAACAAGAAGGACACTGAAAAGAAATCGAACACTAAAAGTGACAGTGCCTCGTCTAAGAAGCCCAAGTCCACCAAAACGGCAACAACCTCAAGTTAAAACACGCAACGACGGAAGCCCCTCTTACGTCGTTGCGTACACCATGTTACGAAGGGCACATGGTCGCATAGCTCAGTTGGCTAGAGCGCTTGCCTCACATGCAAGAGGTCCGGTGTTCAAGTCACCGTGCGACCACTTGAGCGCTCGTAATTCACGGACGCTGAAGTGGCCGCACTCTAGGCGCCGCCGGACACGCAGGCATCACGAACAGACTCTCCCGATATCACTAACAGTGTCTTATCTGGCTGTGGCCTCAGTATATGTTTTTGCACGCCCCAAATAAGTATGCTACGTATATCACGCCGGTGTCGAGGTTAGGGGTGCATAAGGAGGCTGTCTTGCAATGGCCGATAAAAGTTTCGGACGTGTTATAGAGGACCGTCGACGCGAATTGGGATTGACTCAAGAAAAGGTAGCCAAAAAGGTGGGCGTCCGTGCTAACTACGTCGGTTACTTGGAACGTGGAATGCGGCACCCCAGTCAAAGAGTGGTTGAGCGCCTTTCGAGCACTCTACGAATCGACTCACAAGACCTCTATCTGCTAGCTAACCCGCGCGTACGAACATTGCTTGGAAAGGCCCGGCCGACTACCCCGTCAAAATCTCCGTGGCAAAAATTTATACGCAGCCCTTCTCAGCAGCAGAAAAACGGCTTAACTAAGGTCGAACGTGATGCCCTCGCACAAATCGTAAAGGCAGAAAAGGCCACAAGCATGTCAGGGGTGATCAAGGCCGTTAGAGCACTAAGGAAAGCGTTCAAGGGTTAGAGCAGCACAATTGCCATTTTGGAGGCCGGAGTCTTAACGGCGGCCCTCGACTGGAGACCGAAGTCTCCCGCTTCAGTCGGCCTGTATGTCAAAGAAAGCGTCAATACTTTCCATCAGCCTGGCCCGGATTTTTTCGCGCGACCCCTCGAGCAAATGCATCGTAACATTACTTTCTTTTCCGTCTTTTTTCTGTACTCTGCCGTGCTCTATGGAAAACACTTCCCCCTGTGCAAAAAGCCTCAAACCGTAAACGAGACAATACTCTTGCTCGTCTACGCGCGACTTTTTGACAATTTGAAGTTTAGGCATATTCGTTCTCCCCTACCCTATGTGTCACTAGCAACCTCGTCTTCGACTTTCTCGTCGACCAACCTGGATCAGAACGTTCTAAATCGGCAAACAGTGTAGGCCCCCCGCAAATACCCATCATTTCCTTGGGCTAACTAAGCCTATTACTCACTTACTAAGGCTCCCGTGTACGAACGCTTTTTCACCTGGCGCGTGCTTAAGCTCACTCGCATCCCACATCCAATCTATCGACTCGTCTGTGTGTTGTCTCTCCTTGACCAAATAATCAGCTACCGCATCTCGCAAACGAGTGTCCGTTAGAAAATGCATGCTCAACGTGGGCTGCGGGTCAAAGCCTCTCAATCGTTTAAAGTCACCTCCTGCCCCCGGCTCGAATCTAGCAATACCGTTCTCTATACAATGACGGATCGCGGCGTAATAGCTGACATTGAAATGCATATGTCGTTCGTCACGAAATGCGCCCCAATAGCGGCCATAGAATACCCCGTTTTTCTTGACGTTGAATGTTCCAGCTATTATCTCCCCTCGCTGGCGAGCGATAACAAAGCACAAGTTATGCCTAAACCTTTTCGACAACAAATCAAAAAATTCTGGAAGAAGATATTGCCTCCCCCAGTACAAATTGTTCACTGTCTCCTGATATAGACGAAACATAACAGGAAACATGTTATCTGAAATCTCGTCGCCACTAATGACCTCAATGTCGATCTCTCGCCTCTCCATTTCTCGAATTTCGCGTTTGATCTGATTGCGACGCTTACTCCGAAAATGCGCTAAGTAGTCATCGAAACATCCGTAGCTGTGATTGAGCCACTGATATTGAATACCCAAACGTTTAAGATACCCAATATCGGCCAATACATCGGCCTCCTCCGGGAGACAAAAGTTAACGTGTACGGAAGAAAGACTATTGCGCTCGCATAAATCGCGCAAAGCCTCGCCTAACATCTTGATCATCGATAACCGTTCGGCCAGGGGAGATATCAGAAATCGCGCGCCGGTCGCCGGAGAGAAAGGAGACGCGACGAGAATTTTGGGATAATAATTTATTCCTGCCCTTTGAGCCGCTTCAGCCCAGGAGTGGTCGAAAACAAACTCTCCCATGCTATGACCTTTTAGGTACACAGGACACGCAGCCACCAGCTTCCCGCTGTCTCGCACCGCGAGATGTTGTGGCTGCCATCCGGTACTGGGCTCAACACACTTTGACTCCTCCAAGCTCGCCAACCATCCCCATTCGACAAACGGGGACCCGTCACCGACGAGCGCGTCCCACTCTGCTTGTTCCGCGTCGTGAATATTCTTGAGAATGGTGATCTCTAATCCGGGCATCTTATACTCAGGCGGGACGTGTCACTCCGGCGCGACAGTACTATATCTGACAAACTCTTTTTGATCACCCCTACGACCGGGGCTTGCTCCTGTACATCAAGGGTAGCTCAAAACGTAAAAGCTTGCTGGAAAAGTCCAGCAATGAAGGCACTCTCCTGACATCAGTCAGGCTCCGGTCATTCCACTATTAACGGAGGTCTACCGGTTCTAAACCCCGATGCGTTGGGATGTCCTCCTCCACCGTAAATCTTCGCGACCTCGCTGACATCAAAACTTCCAATCGATCGAAGGCTCCAGTCCCTTCTGTCCTCTGCGGTATCACGGTAAACCGCGCTGAATGCAGCGTCCGGAAAAAGTTCGCACAAACGATTTCCGATATCAGAGACATTACCAGTCGCGTTCACGACGGGAACACGATATCCACCCAGTTCTGTCCACATCGCCGTGCCGCAGATTTGTTCGACATCCAGTACCGTTTTTCGCAGAATAGCCTGGCCATCCGAAATCAACTTGACAATACCGCCACGCCCCGCCAAATCGGAAGACCATATTGAAAAGTCGAAAGGAAAACTACGAATAGCAGCGTTGACTGCACGACTTTCAGTTAGTTCATGCTTCCACAAATCCCGGTCCCGCACGTACTCGAGGAGCGCGGGGCACTCTAATTCAGGATTAAAATACTGCCAAGAAAGCGTGGCGCCAGATTGTTCCAGATCAAATAGAGCGAAAAGTCCCGGCGTAGCAGTATTAGGTTCAAACACCGGAGGACGATCCTGTATCCGCTCGAGTGCAAGTTGCGCGGACTTGTGATGATCGATGACGGTAACCTCCTGGATGCTCGCGCTCAGCAGTTCCAACTCTTTCATAGGATAGGCAAAATCAACCAAAAATAGCCTCGAACATTCAGGCAAATCTGGCGGAGGGACGCCATGCCGCACGGGTACATATTTTGCCCGTCCGCCAAGACGTCGCCACGCGGCCCATGCCGCTCCAAAACCATCAGGACAGTTCGCGTGATATAAGACATAGTCTTGCATATGCCACTCCGGCGCTCCAACGTTTTAGAATGAGAGTTGAGTATAGCACCGCGGGTATACACATGTCGCCTACAGGTCGTCATAGTTTGATCCAAAACCTATATCGTCGACGGTGGCCACAATATCTCGCCACAATACAAGGGTGTTTCTCTGGGACAAACGAACCGATATGTATTAATGGTCCGGAGTACACACAAAAACAACGAGACAAAAGCTCCACATTGTAGGAACGCTATGCAGGCTGGATCTGTCGTCATCTACCGCGATCGAGGTCAATTAGCTCTTGGGATTCTGCAGAAGATCAAGACCAACACGAAAGGCTCGATCGAAGTGCTGGGCGAGGGAGACAAGCGTCTCGCCCTGCGGAGTGATCGTATTTTTCTTGACTCGAAAGAACAAATTCCCCCTGATATAGCTCCGAAAGATCGCAAGAAACGACTCAACCTAATTAGAGAACGAATATCATCATATTCTGATTCCACTGACATCAAAGAACTATGGGAACTGCTGAAAGCCGACGACAACACTACTTTTACCTGGCGAGAATTGGCGGAACTAGTCGTTTCGGGCAATGACCCGTTAGCGATGGCCGGTGCCCTCGACGCACTATGGCGGCAGTCTCTCTATTTTAAAGAAAAAAATGCGGGCTCCTTTTCGCCGAGGGATCCTAACAGCGTAGAACAAGGACTCCTCCAAGGACAACGTGAAGCACAGAGGGCGCGCCAGCAACAAAATTTTCTCACCTGGATTGAAGCTCGAACACGAACACAATCGCCCACGGATCCACCGGAGGGTTCTCAACAATTTATTAACCTGATAAAAGGCCTGGCTCTCTATGGCGACGGTTACGAGCAACGTTCTCCGGCACAACAACTCCTAAATATCATAGGCTTTTCCGGTAAAGGAAATTCTTGGGACGTAGCTTTTCAACTGCTCGTTGAACTCGGGATCTGGGAGGTGAACGAAGAACTGGGGCTACTGCGCTATCACATACCCACGCGTTTCTCTGACGAAGCACTACGGGCGGCGAAAGACCAGCCAGCCTTTCGCTTCGGGAAGGACGACACATCCTCAACAAAGCAGCCCGAGGACCTTACCGGCCTTGACACTTTCACCATCGACGATATTGACACAGAAGAAATTGACGATGCGTTGAGTTTAACCGTGGAAAATGGGGAGACCACAATCGGCATACATATAGCTGACGCCGGGCACTATGCTCCTCCTCATAGCCTCCTCGACAAGTCCGCACTAGCTCGTGGTACCACTATTTATTTGCCGAGCGGCCGGTACCCAATGTTACCCCACGCGATCGGTAGCGATAAAGCAAGCTTGGTCGCGGGCGCCGCAAGACCCGCCCTCAGTTTCTTTGTTCGTGTCACCGAAAGTGGAGAACTAGCCCCCGTCCGGATAACACGCAGCGTGGTCAATATTAAAAAGCGGATGTCCTATGAAGATGCCGATAATACCGTTTGCGAAAGCGCTACCTCTCCCTACGAAGCCCTATTAAACGAGCTTTCGACGCTCGCGCGAAAGCGAAAGGCCAAACGCATAGAACAGGGAGCAGTAATTATCGACAGCGATGAGGTAAAGGTGAAGGTATCTGGCGGTGTGATTTCCGTCGTACCACTCTCCAGTTCCTCTCGTTCCAGAGCCATGGTCAGTGAGTGCATGATCATGGCGAATGAGGCTGCAGCCCGTTATCTTCAGGAGCACGGTCTGCCTGCGGTTTATATCAGTCAGCCGCCGCCGGATAGTACGCTTCCTGACAGGGCCGCACTCCCGACTCGGCAGACTTATGTCCACGCGACCCGCCGCCTCATGAACCCTTCACGTATCAGTACGACGCCCGAACGACACTCTGCCCTCGGCGTACCCTCGTACACTCAGGTGACCTCACCCCTAAGACGGTACGTCGATCTGCAAATGCACCATCAGATCAAACACCACTTGGCTACCCGACAGATCCTATTTCAAGAAGGTCAACTTCAAATCGTTGCTGCAAGTGTGCAACCAGCAATTGCGGACGCGAGAAAATGCGAGCGAGAGAGTACGCGCTTTTGGCTACTACGCCTCCTGGAAGAACAACAGGGGAACGTTGTACAGGGTCAAATCATTCGGGAGCAGCACAGGCGGGTGTTCGTCGAGTTAGCCGACACTCTACTCATAGCACCTATAAACAAACAACCCGACATCCGCCTTGGCGGTTCGGTAGAGGTACGTATCAACCATGTAGACGCGCGCAAAGACCTCCTTTCGATTAGATTAGTCGGCGCACAGACCTAGCCCGTTCCAGAGTCCCTCTAAACCTCTCTGCCCTGGTCGGCTCACCACATCACCACCCCACCATCCATGTTGATAGACTGGCCGGTAATGTAAGAAGCTTCCGCCGTACAGAGATAGGCTATAAACTTCCCTATCTCATCGTCGGTCCCTGCCCTATTCAAAGGGATCAATTGCTGGATCGTTTTAGTCCATGTACCTTCACGGCCGAGATCATCCATGCGCGATGTATCTATAACGCCCGGACAGACCGCGTTGACCCTGATATTTTGGTCTGCCAATTCCATAGCCAATGCTTGAGTAAACCCCTGGATTCCAAAATTTGATGTACAGTATGCGGCCATATTCGCGTTACCTCTTTTACCGGCAATGGAAGAAACGTTCAAAATGCTCCCCCCACCACCGTGCGTAGCTATAGCTGGAATTACGGCCTGACTCATCAAAAAACTGCCCGTCAATTTGATATCCAACACTTTCCTCCACACATCCTCGGACATGTCAATCAACGGCACGCGGTCTGGGCCCCGTGCAAACGCGGAATTGTTGATCAAAATGTCTATTCGCCCAAACTCCTTGAGCGTTTCCTCCACCGTTTTTCGGACCGACACCGCCTCAGTAACGTCCGCTACTATAGGTAAACAAGAGGCTCCAGCTTCTCTCACCTGTTCGGCCGTACTGTCGATATCTCTCCAGCCTATAGCCTTCTCATCTTCGGGATAATTGGCACTTTCTCGGCCCGTGCCCGTCACCACAATATTAGCGCCCAGATCCGCCAATGCGAGGGCGGTGGCACGGCCAATTCCACGCAACCGTCCTGCTCCCGTCACGATAGCTACCTTCCCCCTCAGACTAGCCATAGGCCTCCTTTTACAAAGTTACTGACAGAGACTTGTGTCGTCTTCGCTCTTGAAGTTTCTCAGCATACGCCCAACGCAACACGCAGTGCTCAGCTCGGCAATTCCTCTGCAAAGAGTTGTTTTACTCTGATCCATGCATCCGAAGCCGCGGCCTCATCGTAAGAGCCCCTTTCGTTGCAGAAAAACCCATGGTCCGCTTCAGGATAAACAACGATCTCGTGACGTACGTTATGTGCGGCCAGCGAGTCTCGAATCTTCTCAACGTCCTTTTGGGGAATCAACGCGTCCTTTCCTCCAAAAAGACATAACACCCGTCCATCCAAGCCACTCGTTCGGCTTATGGTGGAAGGCCGTCCTCCGAAACCTACATCTGACGATATTCCTCCTCCATAGAAACTAGCTGTTGCGGCAACATCGGTTTCGCACGCCGTCAAATACGCCATATGTCCGCCAACACAGAAACCCATGGCCCCGAACTTATTTGCCACGACGTAATTCTTGCGCTTGAGGAACGAAAGCGCCGCTATCGCATCCGCCGTCATTTCGTTCGAATCCAACTGGTTTAGTAGCTTTATTCCGGCTTCCATCCCCTTTTCATCGTAGCCATATTCCACCTCCGGACCCGTACGGTGGAAAAAATCGGGAGCAAGCGCAACGTATCCTTCAGATGCCACGCGGTCTGTGACCGCTTGTATATGAGAATTTATGCCAAATATTTCCATGAATACAAGTATTCCTGGCCGGGGGACACCATCTGCAGGTCGGGCCATGTACCCTCCCATTGTCCGATTATCCACATTAATTCGAACCCGCTCATTAACAATATCCATAAACTTTCCTCCCGCTAAAAAGCGTTATCTAAAAAGTGCCTCGGTTTTTCCAACACCGGTTTAAACGAAACACCCCCTATAGGCTTCGACCGAACAGCCTTTTTTCTCACACAGTACCCCAGCATCGTCAAGCGCGGCCTTGTATGGTACAAAATCAGCTAGAACAGTTCTTAATTTAGGAGCCAATTGTGCCGTACGTGCAACGAGAAGGCGTAAATATCTATTACGACACTTATGGCCAGGGAATGCCTATTGTGTTCCTACACCCGTTCTCTTCAAACCGCCACATCTGGCTTTTTCAATTGTTTTCGTTTGCTCGAGAATATCAATGCATACTAATTGACCACCGTGGCCACGGCCAATCCGACAAGCAAACACAGTCCTATACGATCCGCGCTATGGCCGCGGACGTATCATGCGTCCTCGATGAAATGGGCCACTCCAGGGCAGTTCTTGTGGGCAACTCCATCGGCGGAATGATCGCGATGCAATTCAATTTAGACTTTCCCGACCGCGTTCTGGGGACAACGGTCATCAGCACAGCGACAAACCTTAGCGTCCACATGCCCCCGGACGTTGTCAGAAAATTCCAGACCGACCTCAGAGGCAACTTTCTCTCTTTGATGGAAGACGAAGTGGCTAGCCGCACGAGCCAAACAAAACCGGAAATTCTTCAATCGATTCAGGGAAGTTTCCTGGTGCCAAACAATTTCCCCGAACATGTTCTACATGCGCACGCTAGAGAGCGTGGGGCGGTATTCGATTGGGACATCACACGTCAGCTAAAAGACATTACTGGTCCGTTTATGGCATTCGCCGGTGCAGAAGACGGAGCCGTACCCGTTCGGGCAATTGAATTTCTTGTGCGTAACATCCCCGACGCGGAGCTAAAAGTCGTCGAGGGAGTGGGCCATTTCTATCACCTAGAACGTCCGGCTGAATTTAATCGTGATTTTCGGCACTTCCTCGGCAGTTTGTCTAGAAACGCTTAGTCCAAAACATTGACTTGACGACTCACCTTTGACACTCTCGTACACAAGGACTTGGAACGCCTTTACTATGCAATACCACTCGCTAGCAACCCTGGTACTTGAACGAGTACAGGAATTCGACTCCCGCCGCGTTTTTGTTCATAAGCGAGGCAATCAATGGGAAGATGTTTCTTGGCGTACTTTTGGGAAGGATATCATTGCAGCTGCCAAAGGGTTGGCAACGCTAGGTTTTAAAGAGGGGGACCGCTTGGCGATCTTGGCCGAAAACGGTCCTGCATGGCCAACAATAGACCTAGCCTGTTTGTATCTAGGCGGTGTTGACGTACCACTGTATCTAACAAGTCACCCCAAAGACTTAACGTATATTCTAAACGACTCGGGCGCCACCGTTCTTGCGGTGGCCGGGGATGACCAGCGGGCCAAGCTAACAACGATCGCTGGAGAAATACCCGGTGTCCGGCATATCGTACAATTAGATGCGGAAGCCGCGCCAACCGTCAACCAATTCGCCGGCATCCCCTCTCTAACACTGCTCGAACTTATTGCGAAAGGAAACTCAAGCATCGAAAGTGCCCATCATGTGAAAGAGCCTGATTTGGCTACTATCATATACACCTCTGGAACTACGGGGCTCCCGAAAGGGGTCATGCTGAGCCATAGTAACATCCTCGCCAACGTGGTGGACGCGTTACAAGTGCTGCCAATAACAAGCACAGATCAGACTATGTCTTTTCTGCCCTTATCCCACGGTTTTGAACGCACCGCAGGGCTCTACACGATCTTGGCGGCAGGTGCCTGCATCGCCTACGGCGGTGGAACTGTAACCTTGACAAAAGATCTTGCAGACATTAGGCCGACGCTGTTTTGCTGCGTCCCTCGGGTGCTGGAATTGGTATACCGACGTGTGCTGACAGAAAAAGAAAATGCGGCCGCACCCAAGAAATTCCTTCTGGAACTGGCGATATCCAAAGCCAAAACTGTAGGACAAGCTCTTACGTCAAACCCGACCGGAACTGGAACGGTCCGTTTTCCTCTAAATTTGCTTCATTTAGCGTTGGATAAACTCGTATTCCGGAAGCTGCGGGACATTCTTGGCGGCAGAACCCGTTTTCTGATTTCGGGTGGGGCTCCGTTGAATTCGGATATTTGTTATTTTTTTTTCGGTGCAGGAATGACGGTATACCAAGGTTATGGCCTCACCGAAGCCGGGCCCGTTGTCTCGTGTAATATTCCGACCCAGAGCAGAGTCGGTTCAGTAGGCCCGGCACTCCCTCAGGTTTCCGTCCGGACCGATAACGACGGAGAAATTTGCGTCCGTGGCCCCAATGTAATGCGCGGTTACTTCAATAAGCCAAAGGAAACGGCACAGGTGCTAGACGCAGACGGCTGGCTTCATACCGGTGATGTGGGAGAGATAGACCAAAACGGTTTCATAACAATAACCGATCGAAAAAAGGATTTAATCATAACCTCCGAAGGAGAGAACATAGCACCACAGGCGATCGAGGGCCTCTTCAAAAAGAGCCCTCTGATAGAAGAAGCCTGCGTTATAGGCGACAAACGCCCTTACCTCACTGCATTGCTCGTCCCCAACCGAACGTTCGTCGAGTCGGCGGCCTCGAGGATGGCTGTAATTGGGGATTGGCCGAACATACTCGGCCATGCGAAAATTCGGACACTATTTAAAACTTGCACAGACGATGTGAATAAACAAATGCCGCTATATTCACGTGTGCGCCGGTTCAGAGTACTCGAATTACCTTTTTCGTCTGAAGAGGGAGAAGTCACCCCTACCATGAAGGTAAGGCGGAGAACCGTCGCAGAAACACGCTCAGCCGAAATAGATGCAATGTACCCGAAGCGGACTCGCGTGTAAGCTCCCGATCATAACATCGTTTGTACTCTCAAACAGAGGTATCGCTGTAGTGGCAAAGTGCGGCTATAATAGACATATTCTTAATTTTACCGACCGTATTGGTTCTACGGAAACGCTATCGCCTCCATGAGCACCCTCGCCCACACGCGACCGCCGACGAAACCTCTTCAAGCGCAAGAAAAAGACAGCGGGGAACCGTCACCCCCGAGTGCAATGCCCGGTTCTGACAAGCTTTCTCCTTCGGACGATATTCATTTGCTGCTCGAGGTCTTTCCCGGTTCCCTACGAGATATGATCGAGCTGGCCCGACCTATAGTTGATTTGATCGAAATCATACTAGATCTCGGCCGTGTCCCGGAAGCACGCTACCCTAACGAAACCCTACGTTTAGACACAAGGCCAGTGGACTTGGCCACCATCGAACACGTTGTTCAACACGTGGGCGGCTTCAGTCATGACAATCGCGCTGGTATACCAAGAACTCTGCACCGCATATCCGCACTACGGAACCGCAGCGGAAATATAGTCGGGTTAACATGTAGAGTAGGTCGGGCTGTATTTGGAACGGTGGAAATCGTCAAAGACCTCGTCCAGGACGAAAGCAAAAGCATCCTGTTACTGGGACCACCAGGTATAGGCAAAACTACCCTTCTCCGTGAAGCTGCACGTGTGTCGGCAGACGAAGACAGCAAGCGCGTCGTGATCGTCGATACTTCAAACGAAATTGCCGGAGATGGTGACATACCACACGCCGCAATTGGCCAGGCACGACGAATGCAAGTTCCCTCGCCGGAATTGCAACATCGCGTGATGATCGAGGCAGTGGAAAATCATATGCCAGAAGTAATCGTCGTCGACGAAATCGGCACTGAAGCCGAAGCCGCCGCGGCCGGCACTATCGCTGAAAGAGGTGTCCGTCTAATCGCCACGGCGCACGGCGGCGCACTACACAATCTCATTCTCAACCCCACTTTGGCGGACCTTATCGGTGGGGTCCAATCTGTGACACTTGGAGATGACGAGGCCCGTAGAAGACGGTCACAGAAAACCGTACGTGAACGCAAAGGCCCGCCCACGTTTGATATACTAATCGAGATACACACACGAGATCGCTTCATCGTCCATCCTGACGTCGCTGCCTCCGTCGACAGCTTCCTAAGAGGTTGGGCGACAAGTCTTGAATCGCGGATTCGGGAACCTGACGGAACGATAAGCATCGAACAAATGTCCATTGGAACAGAATCCTCTCCGAAGACCAGATCAACTTCGCAAAATCCTGGTGATGGTAACACCAGACATGTGCTAAGGGTCTTTCCCTACGGAATCGATAAGCATCGCTTGGAACATACGGTACATAAGCTAGATGTGCCCGCGCGCGTTGTCTCAGAAGCGGCTACGGCCGATCTGGTTTTGACGGTTAAAGGACAAACCAAGCGACAGCCGAAAGCCCTCAGGGACCTTATTCAGCGTGGGACACCCCTCTATACACTCAGGAGTGATACAGCGAGCCAAATAGCGAAGTTCCTTCGCGACCAGCTAAGTGCCGAATTCCCCGACGATCGTGCTGCTATTTCTGAAGCGGAGGAAATGGTACAGCATGTTATTGAAAGCAATGAAAAACGGGAGCTAGCTCCGCAACGTGCCCGTCTCCGACGGCTCCAGCACCAGGTCGTCGAGAGCTATGGCCTGATTTCACGAAGCACCGGCGACGACCCGGGACGGCGACTTGTCATCTACCCGACGGGCAGATAAGAGGCGGGACATTGCCCGCCTCTTATAAATCTGTACCCCGACTTACGTGCCTATGACCATGGCCACGCTGGTCGTGCCTGATCCACCAATATTGAGGGTCGCTATCTTCTTTGCACCTTCGATCTGATAGTCGGCCGCCGTACCGGTCACCTGGCGGAACGCGTCCAAGGCTTGCCGCGTTCCGGTGGCGCCAACAGGGTGACCGCATCCAATCAGCCCGCCACTTGCATTGACGGGCAGCCGGCCATCAAAATCGATCACGCCCTCTTCAATTGCCTTCCACGACTCACCGGGGTTGGTCAGCCCAAAATGGTCGATTGCCATGTATTCGGAGGTCGTAAAGCAATCATGAGTCTCTATGCCCTGGACCGCCCAAGCGTCGGGCAAGCCGGCCCGCTGAAACGCATCGACGATCGCTCTTCGCGTGTGTGGCAAAACATAGGGGTTGCCCCTACTCTCTTTGATCTTCGTATCGAATTTGATGGGAGCGGTCCGATGTCCCCATCCCAATATTTGCGGTGTATTTGCGAGTACAGCGCCCGTGCGCTTAGCGTATTTCTTGGCAAAACTTTCCGAGGCTAGAAAGACAGACGTTGCCCCATCGGTCACTTGCGAGCAATCTTTAACCTTGAGTCTCCCCGCGACAGGATTACAATATTTCCCTGAACTCAGGTCCTGCGATTGCTCCGAAAACCATCCGCGCGTCTGGGCACGAGGGTTACGCCGAGCGTTCGAAAAATTGACCTCCGCAATGCGCGTAAGATGCTCTTCTCTTAGCCCGTAGCGCTCCTCGTACACGTCGCCGAGTTGTCCGAACAATTTAGGGAAAGCGAATTCCACGCCTTTCGCCTCCTCGTCGTACCAAGCGGCGGTCCCCAAAAAATCGCCGCCCGTGGTCGGGTCGACGGTCTTCATCTGTTCTACACCCACAACCAGAGCCAGATCATAACGGCCCGCCTCTATCTCAGCTGAGGCCATGAGCATAGAAACGCTACCAGATGCACACGCGGCTTCATGCCTTGAGGTCGGAACACCAGCCAGTTCCGGGTCTATTTCCGCCATAAAGGCTCCTAGGTGGCCCTGCCGGCAATAGAGTTCTGCCGCAAAATTCCCGACGTGCGCCACATCGACCTCGCCCGGTTCGATCCGACTAGACTGAAATCCTTCGGCAACCACCTCTTTCATCATATCGACGATGCTACTGCCCTCCTTCATCCAGTTTCGGGCAAAGTCCGTTTGGTATCCTCCCAACAAATACACTGGTTGCGCCATCTTCTTCCTCCTAAATATTGTTTAGCTGCATCGCCTATGCCGAACGCCTTCAAAATGTCCCCCCAAGTCGGGTACTGACGCAGGCGCGGAGCAAATCAACCTAGAGCATCGTCATATTAAACATCACTCACGGGTTGTTCCGCGCCTCTAGTTTCGATCGGTCCGGAAATTCCACCCGCCGCCTCCAATAATTCGATAACTCTTAGACGGCCATTTTTTTTTGCGAAATATAGGGCGGTTTGACCATAGTCATCCTCGGCATTCACCTCGGCGCCTCGCGCTAGAAGCTCTTGAACCACATCGATATGTCCCAGACGGGCACCAACGATTAGCGCGGTCGGACCTCCAAAGGTGCCCCGCACATTAACGTCTACGCCCTCCTCCAACATAGTGACCATAGTCTCCACGTCCCCGAGGCCCGCGGATTCAATAAATATATCTCGATGAAGCTCTTCCGGGGGCAAAGCATCATCAGGGCCGGACCGTAACCATTCCAAAGAAAACACAAGAACCACTACGAGCAGACCTACCCCTATCAAAGTTTCTTTGCTCATTGATAAATGCTTTCCTTCGTCGACGAATTTACAGACGACTGTAGCGCCTTACGGATCAAAATGTAAGACTTTGTCCCGCGGTCCTGGCAGCTTGCCCGCGCCTACATAATCAACTCATTTGTATAATTTTCGGACGACGCTCTGGATAAAACCGCGCCTCGTACACCGCTCAACACCGTCCTTTATTCGGAAAGTATTAACGCCTTAGGGCCGCAGGAGTACCTTCATCGTGCCTTTTTCACGCGCCTTCTCTAACGCACTAAGCCCGTCTCGCAATGAAAATATGGAATCGACCATGGACAAGACTGGAATCGTGCCTTTTCCAAGGCTGGCCAAGGCTGGGCCGAACGGCCCACAACGCGACCCTAGAACTATCACTTCATTAATAACAAGCGGCGCCAACTGCAACGCGTGTTGCGCCGCGATCGTGCTCTTTAAAACCAATACCCCCCGCGGCCGTACTAGAGCCATTCCCTGCTCCAGGCCCTCTGTCGTTCCCGTCGCTTCAATTACAATATCCCTGTTGCCGTGCAGACTCTGAGCCGAGCCTGCCGTGCTCACCCCGAGTTTCCTCGCAATACTGGTTTTTCTTGGATGGTGGCCGACTAGGGTTACTCGGGCCCCGGCCTGATGAAACACGAAGGCGCACAAGAGCCCCAATTTTCCGTCACCTAACACAACGACGTCGGTCGCCGAACTCACAGAGGTCTGGTCAAGTGCACGATACGCCGCCGCCAATGGTTCGACGAAGACCGCCTCTTCATCGGACACCGTCGCTGGCACCCTGTGCAGGTTAGCCAAAGGCAATCGCACATACTCAGCAAATGCACCGTCCGCCCCAAGAATACCTAGAACTTTGCGCTCCGGGCAATGCCGTTTCATACCCGATCGACATGTCTCACAGAGGCCGCAGGAGAAATTAATTTCGCCGACTACCCGTTGTCCAAGCAAGGGGTCGGGGCCCGCTATCACCTCACCGACAAACTCGTGTCCCAGAACACCAACAAAATCCATGTAGCCTCTAATAATTTGCAAATCTGTCGAACAGATCCCGGCTAGCCGCATCTTTACGACTGCATAGGCCTCGACTAATTCCGGCTCGGGGTGCTCACCCAGGATTTCGGTACGGTATCCAGAATAATATAGTGCTCGCATATTCTAAAACATCTTGTGACGCCGACCCAAGCGGAAGAACCGCCCAAGAGGCTTCCTTTCCTCTGCCAGTTCATCACGGATTTACCCGACAGCTACTTTCCACGGATGTGAACGGACCTGCAAAGCTCAGTACTCGAGGGTTGTCTTCGCCGCAAAGTCCTCCATAAACCCGAGGCACTCGTCGAGTTTATCACTCCACAATGGCAGTGGCGCTAGGAAGGAGTCGTACCCGTCATCCTGATACCGCTTTGCCTCATCTATAAATGAATCGATAGTGGTCGTGTAGCCAGGAGCAATTAGTATTTTTATTGTGTCCATGTCGCGCCCGGCCTTGTCCGCGGCGACTCGAATCAGTTCCATTCCCTCTTTGAACCCCTCGTAACTCTTGGCAACGGCAACCCAACCGTCTCCATACTCGACTACGCGGCGCATGGCTCGTGCGGAATGCCCACCGATCCAGACGGGCAAGGGCTTTTGTATAGGTTTTGGCTCACACTTTATATTGTCGAACTGGCAAAATTCTCCGTCGAAACGTGGGTCGGGATTGGTCCAGAGCTCGCGCATGGCCTCTATATATTCGTCGCTCAACTTACCGCGCTTTTTGAACGGTGCCCCAAGCAGACTGATTTCTTCTTCCATCCATCCGATACCGGCGCCGAGCATCATCCGTCCCCTAGATAAGACGTCCAGAGTCGCGAACATTTTAGCCGTGACAATAGGGTTACGGTGGGGAAGCACGAGTACCCATGTTCCGAGTCGAACACGTTTGGTAGCCCCGGCAAGATATCCTAGAAGCGAAATCGGTTCTAAGAGTCCGTCAGAAGGATCGGCCGGAAAGTCTCCCGTATCATTGTATGGATACCGAGATCTTATGTTGGTGGGCATGATTACGTGATCGGCAACCCACAGAGCATCGTAGCCTAAAGCCTCAGCCTTCATCGCGATTTCCGTCACAACGTCCACTGACCCCGGTCCCGTAGCCAAAGGTCCAAGATTCGGTACGAGTAAACCTACTTTCATTCCACACTCCTTTACCCGGTAGCAATTAAATTACTTTGGTATAGTGTCTAACAGAACCTTACAAGATTGGGGTCGTTTTTGAAGCCGTGGGAGAACGCACCCCGGCCCCGAAATCGGTCTCTTTCCCGGGCAGCCAATACGCGCCAGGAATTATCTGCACACACTGCTTTACAATATGACGGGAGACGGAAAGTACGATCCTGGAGGAGACATAGAATCACATGGAACAAGCAACAACCGACCCAATTCTAAACGGCAAAACCGTCCTCGATTTCACGCATTATCTTGCCGGTCCAACGGCAACTCGTCTGATGGCAGAACTCGGCGCGGACGTCATAAAAGTTGAACAGGCGACTGGTGGCGACCCTTCTCGAACCTTACCGTTCGTAAAGAATGATCGTAGCATCTATTTCATACAACAGAATCGCGGCAAGAAAAGTCTGTGCCTAGACTTCAAAAAACCGGACGGCATTGCCCTGCTGCGGGCACTAATACCGAAGGTTGACGTAGTCATCGAAAATTACGGCCCTGGGGTCATGGAACGGCGCGGGTTGGACTATGCATCGCTCAAACAAATCAACCCGAGAATCATTATGTGCTCGATATCGGCATTTGGGAGAAAAGGTCCCCTGTCCCACCTGACCGGGTACGACTATATTGCCCAAGGTTTTTCAGGAATCATGCACATGACCGGCGATCCGGACGGCCCTCCCCGCTTCGTCGGGGTCGCGATTGCGGACGGCATCGCCGGCGTTAGCGCATTCGGAGCACTCGGCTATGCCCTCTTACACTGCGAACGCACGGGCCAGGGCCAACACGTAGACATCTCAATGGTGGACTCGCTGTACCACCTACAATCCGTCGAGGTACAGGCATTCGCGGCGAGCAAAGGCAAATATAAGCCCATGCGGTTTGGATTGCACCATTACGCGTCTTGCCCTCTCGGCGTCTTCAAGAGCGCAGAGAGCTACTTTGTCATTTTAGCCCTCAACCGCCAATGGCCAAACGTCGCTAAGGCACTAGGCAGGCCCGAGTTAATCGAAGACCCACGCTTCGCAACCGCAAAGGCGCGGGGCGAAAATCAAACCGAATTGATCACCATCATAGAAAATTGGCTTCAGAACTTTCCAAACGACGAGGCAGCTCTCAAAGCACTGGCCGATCATCGTGTTCCGGCCGGGCCTGTACTCTCCATTGAGGAGACAGTGGCGCACCCTTATTTTGCGGCCCGGAACATGGTGCGTCAGGTTCCCGATCAGATACTGGGCGATGTAACTATTCCTGGGTTCCCATTCAAATTTTCTGCTTTTCCCGAAGAGCTCGAACTAGAAGCTCCATTGCTCGGCCAACACAACCAGCACATTCTGTCCAAGTACTTGGGTAGATCCCCCGACACACTGACGGAACTTTATAGACACGGTGTACTGTACGAGGGCGAAAGTTAAGCGTCCCGGATGAGATTTTGTCGCTATTTTCCAGCGGAAGCCACGGCCCAATGAGGACCTAGGCCGGCCGGGAGACCTCACCTCTCTTGCACCATTCACGACGCTCGCGGTCAGATAACGCGAGTGCAGTCCGACTTCGTTTGCTCGGCGTGAGGATGCACCGATTCGCAGACAGCCGGGAGATCAACGAATCGAGAAGACCATTTTCCGGCCGAGAACGCGCGACCATTATCGGAGCGTTTTTAACGGCCAATTTTTTTATCATTGAATCCAACAGGGCTTCACCATCTTTCCCCCTGGTAAGCATTACGCCCGGGACCTCATACGTCGAACCACCGGCGATCGGCCGTCTCGAGAATGTCTTATAATTACGAGACGATGCCATACTTAAGGAAGTATTAGTTCCGTCGTTCATGTTATCACTTGAGGGTCCGAGAAGCCGTGTTACCTGAAACCCGAACACCGGAAAATCTAGCGAGTACTTGCCCGGGAACAGTGGATTTTCCTTCACGTCGGCGAAACGTCTTTTGGTGTGTGTAAAACCTCCACCAAAATCGAAAATCCACGGGGCACGTTCGATAGACATGCCAAAAGCGTTCATATAGTCGGTGTTGTCAGCAAGCAGCGGAGAAAGGGCTCTGTCCTTAATAGCCCACGGCTCATACGAAAATCCGTACCGTAGTTTTATGCCGTCAGAGATTTCGTATTGGAGTCCCACACCAAGCCGCCACCGGTCTTTCGCCGCACGAACCGAATTTTGATTTAGAAACGTCCTCTTTTCAAACCTCATACGCGAGTCTTGGAATACCGACAATTGTGTCCATCGGGCCTGTCCCGTC
>CAYWPF010000125.1:0-38600 GCA_964460065.1 uncultured Enterobacteriaceae bacterium | reverse complement strand
AACAATGAAATCGCTGGGTGTCAGCCAAGTTTCAATTGCGGGAGGAGCAAAAGAGATAGGCGAATTTGCCGAACACGTCATTCCATACATCGATTAGAAGCAGCTCGTTTCTTGCCGCCGTTGCCGAGGCGAATACCCTGATCACGCCCTACAATTTTCTACGGCCGTAATGGAACACATCCTCAAGTCGCAAGCCGCCTTTCAGGATCAACATGGTCAAAGTAGGTCATGTCCTGGTTCGTCATGGCTTCCGTTACTTTAGAATCGAGGCGGTGGCCTAGCCTCTCTGTAACCAATGCTCCCACATCCACTGCTTTTGACAAATCCACACCAGTTTCCACACCTAAGCCGTCAAGCATATAAACTAGCTCTTCGGAGGAAAGGTTTCCCGTCGCGCCTGGTGCATTCGGACAGCCACCTAGCCCACCACAGGCACTCTCAAATGTCGAAACGCCCATCTCCAGCGCAGCGTAGCAGTTGGCCAGCGCCATTCCACATGTATTGTGAAAATGGGCGCTCAACGCGCCAACCGGTACCCCTTCTTGTACACATGCGTGAATAAGGGACTCGATTGTCTTAGGAGTACCCACGCCGATACTATCGCCCAACGCAATTTCATAACAACCCATGTCGTAATACTTCTTTACGAGTTTCGCGACCGCCACCGGGGACACGGGACCTTCGTAGGGGCATCCGGCCACGCAAGATACTGCCCCCCGTACCCGAACCTGTTTAGACACGGCCTCCTCCACCACGGCGTCAAACCTCGCAAAGCTCTCGGCAATGGTACAGTTGATGTTGGCCTGGCTGAATTTCTCCGTTGCTGCGCCAAAGATCGTAACAACTTGGACGCCGGAGGCGACTGCATCATGAAACCCTCGCAGGTTTGGAACCAGCGCACTATATTCAACCCCATCCGTCCTCGTGATTTTCCTTGCCACTTCGTCAGACCCCTGCATCGCCGGTATGACCCTCGGGCTTACGAACTCACCCACTTCGACCGCGGGGAACCCTGCATCGCTCAGTTTCTCTACCAATTCAACTCGAAAATCGACAGGTATGAATTTTCTATATCCTTCCAGTCCATCTCTTGCTGTCAATTCTACAATTTTCACCTTTCGGGGTATTTCCATCACGCTCTCCTGTTCATGAAACCTATTCCAACCGTCTTTCAATTTTGGGTCTTGTCATTTCTGTTTAGGGGACTCTCCGGACGAATTTGTCTTGTCACAGAACATGTTTCCACGCGTGGTAAGAGCTTCGGACCAGTGGGCCCGATTCCACATAGCGGAAGCCAATCCGCAGCGCGTCTTCTCGCAACGTTTCGAATTCGCGGGGATGGACATATCTCTCCACTGCCAACTGTTCCTTAGATGGCTGTAAATATTGTCCTAATGTCAAGATATCGCACCCTATCGCTCTTAGGTCACCAAATACGCTTAACAGCTCGTCGTAGCGTTCTCCCAAACCTAACATGATACCAGTTTTCGTCCGGAGGCCTGAACGGACTTCTTTTACACGCTCCAGGACCCGCAGAGTTCTGTCATACTTCGCGCCTGGCCGAACTTGTTTGTACAGTCGTGGCACGCTTTCCGTATTATGATTAAAGACATCAATTTCCGCTCTGGCCACTGCATCTATCGCACCTTCGTCTCCCTGGAAATCAGGTGTGAGCACCTCGATTGAACAGCTCGGGACAAGTTCCTTAATCGCCTGAACCGTCTTTACAAAATGAGCAGCCCCACCGTCAGAAAGGTCATCTCGATTTACCGATGTTATCACAACATGAGACAAATTCATTCTGCTTACGGCATTAGCAACTCGCGCCGGCTCCTCCGCATCTAACTCCGAGAAGCGGCCGTGTTTAACAGCACAATACCGGCAGTTCCGCGTACACGTGTCTCCCATCAACATGAACGTAGCAGTTCCATGTCCCCAACATTCGCCGATATTCGGACACTGCGCTTCTTGACAGACAGTATTTAGCGCGAGCGTCTCCACTATCGATTTCGTCCTATTGTACACAGGGCCAGTCGGCATTCGAGCCTTAATCCAATTGGGGTGTCGCCGTCTGACTATTCTGCTGTCGGGGGAATAGTTATCTTCTCTCTCCATATGATTTCTCTATGTCCAAAAATTTCCGCAAAATTTCGTACGACCGACTTTCGAACAGCTACGCTCGAGACCTCCGTCTGCAGACACTCTCTCATCGACGTCATCTTCACACCCGCTATGCCACACGGCACTATCGCAGAGAAATATTCTAAATTGGGATCGACATTCAGCGAGAACCCATGCAACGTTACCCAACGGCGTACACCTACACCAATAGACGCTATTTTCTCACCGTTAACCCATACTCCCGTAAACTGGTCTCGACGCGAGGCATTTATCCCCCACTCGCCCAGAACTTTCAAAACGACACTCTCTAGTGCCCTGAGATAACGATGCACGTCTCGACCTTGTTTTACCAAATCTATGATGGGGTATACCACCAGTTGTCCCGGGCCGTGGTATGTCACCTCCCCACCTCTCGCAACCCTATGGATAGGCGCAATTCCTGGGTCCAGTACATATTTTTCGTCACCCCCTCTTCCGATAGTAAAAACGGAAGGATGCTCCAGGACCATGACTGTGTCGGAAACCTGGTTGTTCTGCCGAGATTCAGCGAGGGCCTGCTGCATCGCTAAAGCGTCCAGGTAGTCCACGGTTCCTAATTCGGCACAGGTTAAGTTCATACCTCCTACTTAGCGCTCCACGGTTTATCTACAAGCCTACAGGTTAATCCCCCTACCTTCAGCATCGAGGGCGGCCTCCATGATAGCCTCGGACAAAGTCGGATGCGCGTGCACCGTTTCCATAAGCTCGCTCGTTGTAGCCTCGAGTGTTCGTGCTAGACCGACTTCGGCAATAAGATCGGTAGCTCCCTTTCCAATAATATGGCACCCGAGAACCTCGCCGTATTCCTTATCCACCACTAACTTCACCATGCCTTCTTCGTGACCCGAGGCGAGCGCCTTTCCTAAAGCCTTAAATGGGTATCTGCCGATCTTTACCTCTGTACCACTCATACGGGCCTGCTCTTCCGTCGCCCCGAAGACGGCTACCTGCGGTTGACAATATATGCAAGCCGGTATCCGAGTGGAGTCTAGTGGCTTCTCGCGGTTCCCTGTCATGAATTCTACCGCCGCAATGCCCTCTTCAGTGGCCGCATGCGCTAGCAAAGGTGGTCCTGTCACGTCGCCGATCGCATAAACAGACTCACGAGAAGTTTGCATCTTTCCGTCTACTTTTATGTATCCTCGCTCTACCACGACACCCGCTTCTTCGAGCCCTATCCCAGCAGTGACAGGAGCCCGGCCAACTGCGACAAGCACTTTGTTTGCAATACGCTGCTGTGTACCCAACTCACACTCTAGAACGAGTTCAACTCTACCTGGGAATTTCTTCAACCTTTGGAATTTTGTATTCGTTAGAATCTCGATTCCTTTAGTCTTGAAAGAACGTTCCAGTTCCTGTGATACTTCTTTATCCACACCCGGCAACAACTGTCCTTCCATCTCTACCACGGTTACCCGACTACCGAAGGTGTTGTACACATACGCAAATTCCACCCCTATCGCACCTCCACCAATGATAACGATGGATTCCGGGATCTCGGTATCGGTCAAGGCTTCATAGCTCGTGACTACTCGCTCTCCATCAATTTCCAGGCCGGGTAACGTACGTTCACGAGAGCCAGTAGCCATAAGAATCCGGCCACCCTGAACGTTTTCAAACCCTCCCTGGGACATCTGAACCTGGACTTCATCGTCCTTGCCCAAACATGCCGTACCCCGAAGAAGTGCGATGTTGTTTTTTCGCAGGAGGTATTCCACTCCCTTGGCCAGTCGTGCTGCTACGGCGCGGGACCGTGCAATAACCTGCGTATAGTCGACGGACAACCCCGTCACTTTGATTCCGAAATGTTCAGACCGTTTTACGTCTTCGTACAATTCCGCCGCAGTAATAATGGCTTTGGATGGAATGCATCCCCAATTGAGGCAGACCCCTCCCGGAGTCTCTTTTTCGACCACGGCAGTACGTAAGCCAAGCTGGCTAGCGCGAATTGCTGCTACATAGCCGCCCGGGCCAGCTCCGATCACAACTAGGTCATACTTTTCCATGTCGTTTCCTTAGACCATCAGACCAACCGGATTTTCTAGTAATTCCTTCAGTTCGGTTAGAAACTCCGCACCAACCGCACCATCCAGGACACGGTGGTCACAAGATAGCGTCACCATCATGGTTCTCGAAATAACCACCTGCCCGTCTCGTACCACTGGTCGTTCCTTGATAGCCCCTGTCGCCAGGATGGCCGATTGCGGTGAATTGATAACCGCTGTGAAGTGCTCTATTGGATACATTCCTAGGTTGGAAATAGTGAACGTTCCACCTGTCAAGTCCTCGGGTCTCGGATTTCCATTTCGCACGCGATCAACCAGCGAGCGTGATTCATCAGCTATCTCCAAAAGTGTGCGTGCCTCACAATTTCGAAGCACGGCAACCATGAGTCCATCTTCTAGTGCCACCGCTATGCCAATATTGATGTCTTTTTTGAGCACGCGGGCGTCCTTAGCGATAGTCGCGTTCGCCCTTGGATGCCTTTGGAGGGCGACCGACACTGCTTTAACAAGGAGGTGCGTATACGTCACTTCCGCAAGAACCCGGTCACTGAGCTTCAATGACGTCCGTAGGCGTACCGCTTCCGACATATCGACCTCGGTTGTAACGTAGAAGTGGGGGGCATCTTGCATGCTCTGGGTCATACGTTTTGCGATGGTGCTTCGCATACGAGTAAACGGCTCTGTAACGTCAGAACCGTGCCTCTCGGAACGTCCTGGCTCGCCAACATCATGGACTTGCTTCTCTTTCAATGAGGAGACATCCAAATCTTGCTTAACAATTCTCCCCGCGGGCCCCGAACCTTTTACACTCGATAGGTCTATGCCCTTTTCGGCAGCAATTCTCTTCACTAAAGGCGACGCTAACAGGCGATCATTTCCGTCTATTTCTTGATGGCCAGAAGTCTTTCCGGGCAGTCCCTCTTCTTCATTTCCATCCTCGACATCATCAATTTTCGTATCAGAGCCGCCATCACTTTTGCTGAGCGGTTTTACAGTAACAAGCGGTTGGGGCGGGCCTGCAACGGATATCGCATCTGTTTTTACTTCTTCGGATTGGTCACCCAGTAATGCTATGATCGTCCCAACTGGTACAGATTCACCTTCCCTCACCTGGGTCTGTAATAAATAGCCACTGTCTAGCGCTTCCATTTCCATATCGGCCTTGTCTGTTTCCACCTCTGCAATTATGTCACCGATCTCTATATACTCGCCCACTTTCACAAGCCACTTGAGCATCTTGCCTTCTTCCATCGTATCGCTCATACGCGGCATAATAACTTCAATCGCCATATGCTCCTCCCTACAGCCCCCTTAGTATAGCGCCGACTGGCGGCAATTTTAAGGCGACAGGGCCTTTTACCCTCAAACCAAACGAAAGGACCGGCGGTGAGCCTGGCATGGACCATACTCCCGGAGGGCATTGCGATGAGCAACCGTTCCATATCCCTTGTGGCGGGCAAAACCGTACTCCGGATAATTCGCGTCGAGTCGCACCATCAAACGATCTCTATACGTTTTGGCGATGATAGACGCCGCAGCGATAGAGTAAACGTTGAGGTCCCCCTTAACGATCGCCCGCTGAGCGTTACCCCAATTTTTAAGCATCCGACCGTCTAGCAAAGCATAATCACATGGCTGCGGTAGCTGATCGAGTGCAAGACGCATAGCCTTAAGTCCTGCCTCATAAACGTTAATTTTGTCTATATCCTCTACCCCTACTACACCGATTCCGACTCCAACGGCGACCTTAAATATTTCCGGTTCTAACCTTTCTCTTGCACGCTGGGTCAACGTCTTCGAATCCCTTATCTCTCTCGGAAACCGGCTGGCCTTCGCTTCGCCACTGACGGGGGGGAAGACGACTGCAGCGGCCACTACCGGTCCAGCTAAGGGTCCCATACCAACTTCATCAACCCCGGCGACCGTACTGTAGCCTTCCCTCCAAAGTTTTGACTCTATGTCGAGCGTTGGATATACAACCCTTCTTTTCATGGTGCCTATGCTTCTTTTCATGGTGCCTATGCTCCTCTGCAAGTGGGCCTTAGACGACAGTCTTCCGTGCAAAAACTGCATACATAGGGTCAGAAGAGCTACGCAGCGGATTGCAGTCTTCCACACTCGGTTCACCGTACCCACCGGCCTGTTTAAAATATGCCCGAACCAATTCTGCCCGGTCCGCATCATTCAACAGCTGCCATATCCGCACGGCCTTCGTAGGAAACATCCGATTCGAAAAGAGCACCAAAAACGGAGAATTACTCCGGAGGATCCGCCGTACTTCTGCAAACAACCGGATAGGCTGTGTAACATACTGGATGGATACCGTTATAAATATTCCATCGAAATGTGCGTCCGGGAATGGTAACCGAGGCGATTTGTTTAAATCATGAATGACGTAAGTATCTAGGTCAGGATTGTCCGCCATTTCCTCGGCGTTCAAGCCCAACCCCACAACTTTGTTCGTTGCGAATTCCTCGGGCAAGTGGCTGCGCCAACTACTCATAAGGTCCAAGTAAATACCGTGGCCCGGGAAAATGCGGCCTATACACCCCGCTGCAGCGTCTATCGCTCCCTGATCGATGTGGACCAGTTTTCGAGGAACCGTATAGAAGACCGAATCGTCTTTCTCGTCAAGACGCCGAAACATTTCCGGCTCTAACCGTTTAGTTCTAGCCTCGTCCATAATGACCTTCCAACACGGTCGGTTTTGGAAACGAGCAACAAACAGCGCGAAGGATTACTTCGCCCACATCCCTAGTGCAGGAAATCCTCCACAATACGTGCTGTTGCTTCGGGCCTTTCAAATGGAGGTGCGTGCCCGCAAGCCGAAATACTAATCAATTTCGCCCCAGCTATCTCTTCGCTGTACACTACGCCATGACGTTTTGGTATTAAGCGATCAGAATCGCCCCATAGTACAAGCGTTGGCGTCTTTACTCTGTAGAGACGAGAACGGAGCTTCGGATTGCACAAATAGGGGTTCCATCCCACACGCGCGGTTGCCTCCCTGGCGCGAAGTACGCTTTCCATAATCTCTTCTGTAGGTTCGTCCGGGATGAAGCCCTTTGCCACTTCAGACTCGGGATCAGCGAAAACCAGCGCCCTCGTCTCCTCTGGATTAGCCGCGAAAATATCCTCCATCGGAGAACCCGGAACTCGTAAACCCGCTGGATTAATCAAGACTAACTTCTTTATGCGCTCACTGTACCTTGTGGCAATTTCTGCCGCGAGCCATCCGCCCAAGGAAAGGCCCACCAAAAAGGGCTGCCGTAGCCCGATCAGGTCCATCAAGTCGGTATAATGAAAAGCAAGGTCTTCCATACTATCTATCTCTTGCAATCCCTCCGAGTTGGCAAATCCGGGGTGCCCCGGGACATACACCTTGTATTTTCTTGATAACAGCTCAAAAAAAGGTAGCCACGCCACCTCACCGCCAGCACTATGAAGATACAACAACGGTTCGCCTTCTCCACCCACTAACATCTGAATTCTTTTCCCACGAACATCTATGTATTCTTCCTTGCAAGGCATAAAAACTCCTGTCTATACAGGTTTTGGGTTAGGAGTGTGTCATACGGTTACTATCGGGAGGGGACTATCATAGTTGCCGTTGCTTTAACACCGTTTCACTCAGGGCAAACAATGCGAAGCGCGTTCGGGACAGCCCGGAAGGTTACGGGCAACTGCGCCACAAATTCGCCGTCCGCATACACGTCAGCCCCTTCCTTTCCGACAATACTCAACTCTTTCGCTTTCACCGTCTCTACGCCAGTGAGATAAACGTGCCGGCCCCCAAACACGCGAGGGAATGCTTGGAGCAGCAGTTCTCCTCTTCCCATTCCGTATGCTATACACGCGTCCAAAATTCCGTCGTCAGGACGGGCGCCGGGAACCAACTTCATTCCGCGACCGGAACTCCAACAGTTACCTATAGCTATAAGCCAGCTGTAACACTGACGGACATGGTCGTCGACGCGAAGATGAAACTCGCGAGGCTCAGTTCGAAAAACGGAATACGCCGTCAGCAGAGAGTAAATTGCATTAAATCGATAACGGCCGATTTGGTTTGCACGACGATTAATCTCGGCTGGCAGGCCCACTAACGCGACTGAAAGAAAGTATCGCTCCCCAGCCTTACCTGCATCAACCGGTCGCGCACGTTCAGCGGTCTGGACTATATTGGCGCCTATTAGTTTACAAGCATCCGCCACCCCGAGCGGGATATTGAGGCCTCTGGCTATATCGTTACCACGTCCAGCCGGTATTATCCCGAGAGCGGTGGTTGTTCCCACAAGCCCGTTCGCGATCTCACCTAGTAAACCATCGCCGCCGATGCCGACGACAAGGCGTCGCCCCTCCGAGACCGCGCTCCGTGCCAATGCTGAGACATCCTCGGCACACCCACTAAAGACCGTTTCGTGACGTAGTCCCAGTCGTAGGAATTCGGCACTCGCCTGATCGGCTATGGAGCGCCCTTCACCGCCGCAAGACGTCGGATTGACTATTATGCGCGCGGTTTCCATAAAGCTACTTGTTTCCCCACGGCTACCTCAAACCACCTCGCTGGAGATGAGCATCTACAAAATTTTTGCTTCCTTGTGTGGCCATACTGGCAGATGCTGAAACTTCTAGGCAAATGGCCGTGGCGGCGATAATTTGCGCAAACCGGTACACCTTCCCTTCTCCCCAACAATCGAGCATCTTTAAATACGAGGCGGCATGCGGGAGACTAGTTCCCCCGCCAATCGTTCCCACCTCCAATCCCGAGAATCTGATGGAAAAATGTACGCCGTCTCCCGTGGCGCTAACTGACACCTGGGCCATACTACTGGTCCCTACCATGCCTAAGTCCTGGCCAGTGGCCGCAAAAATTGCAGCCACGACTGAAGCAGGCGTGAAAGCGAAAGATTGCATACCGCTCGCGTGAGCTCCATGCATACCTGCGTGTTCTAGCGCTAGAAGCGCTGACGGGTCAACCCGGAGAACACGTCGCAAAATGGTGCGCGGTATAGAAATCTCGGCATGGACCACTTTTCCATGTCCAGAATATTGAAAAAAAGCGTGGCTCGGTTTTTTATCCCCGCCCATATTAGCTTCCAGAAAAATTCGCGCAGGCTGTATGCCCGTTTCGGCTATGAAACGGGTAGCCACAAATCCATGGGCGAGCGCATACGCGTTTCGCGTCATCATATTAGGCCCGCATGCATCACCGGTCGTAAATCTGAACAGGACATGGCACATCTTTCCCAAAACATGTGTTTGGACTTCTTGAAGTTTGGCATGTTTGCTAACCAACCCAGGCCTCGTACTCTCGCCGGAATTGCGCTCCGAGTGCAGCCAATCCGCCATTTCTCCACTTCGGCCTTCAAGCCAGTTCGCTAGCAATATTGCTTCCTCCGTCGAGGACAAAACAAAACAAGTGTCTCTAGTAATCCGATCCGCCAGAACATAGGTGCGTACGCCCCCACAGAGCCCTACGGCCGCAACACCACGTTGAACAGACGCTGTTAAGCCGCCCTCCGTGTGCGCGAGGGGTACATACACGCTGTCCGTTTCGATGCCCACATTTTCCAATTTACCATCATTGGACAGCGTATACTGCGTTAAATGCAACGCGAGCGGCCCGACCACACCCACTGGCAGCGTTACTTTACCGGTCAGACACTCTTGAAATGGCTTTAGGTCATCCAACGGCCCGTCAAAAACCTCTTGGTCACTATCGTCCCAATGTGTGAGGTTTCTTAATTGTTCCTGCCGTTGCGAGATAAACCGAGAGCTATTTGCCCGCGGCCAACGCGGCAATCTCATCTTGGCCCGTGGATTGTCAGTGGCACTCATCTGAGATTTCCTCAGAAACTTCAGGCTCCTCAGACAATTGTAGACGTTTTGCCTTTATTTCTATGTCACGTCCCACGGCGCCAAAAAGGGTTTGCCCGTCGATGCCGACCATTGCTGCTTCCTCCCGGAGAGCGCGGTACATGGATTCCATAAGTACCAAGAGTTCATCACGCATGCGAAGAAATATAGGACCATAGTGCGGCTGGGTCTCCATTATCGACCTGAGATGGATTTCCGCAAAGGCCAGATGCCTGGCTTCGTCTCTAAGAATGCGAGTCGCTATACTAGAAAAGAGACTTCCAGGGTGGGCCTTCGTAAGAATACTATAAAAGTGGCGGGCCAGGATATCGCTCAACAGTATCCCCCAAAGCCACTCGATCCGATCCTTCGACTTGTACAACCTCGCCTGATATCGATACATATCCTTGAGCTGCCGTATCTCTAGGGGACGACTATCCAGCGTGTTATAGAACCGGGTCAACATTTCAAAGTGCCGAGCTTCATCCAGTAGAAACGTGGACAAATATAGCTGTGCCTCAATTTCATGTGCGGCAAAAAATTGCGGAATTGTTGAACTCGCCCCTATCATTGCCGTCTGTTCGCCCAAGTAGATAGGCGTCAAGACTTTGGCTAAGGCAGCTCTTTCTCTAGCACCCAACGCAAGCTTCTGTGACCAATCTATTTGGCTCGCGGACCATTGCCCCTCAACACCCTTTCGGTATAGGTCCATCAGCTTCGCGTTCTCGATGCGGGGAAATACCCGTATCACGATCCCTCAATGCCCTCCCAAAAAAATTGACGGGTCACCATAGCAACCAGGAGCCATCTACTCACCCAAACCCTTAGACCCAGGTTCCCCCGGGCACCCAACCTGAGAAAATCCACCTAGTTCGAGTCAAGTAGGAGACCGCGACGTTCCGCTGTCCACTCTGACTCAGCGGTGAGACAAACCTGGCGTTTTACCAGCAATCGGCATAGACCACCTCCGCAGCCAACTCTCCGCTACGAACGCAATCAGGTATACCTACCCCACGATAAGCGGCGCCGGCCAACGCGATTCCAGAGAGCCCTTCGAGCCTACTTTCTATTTCCTGTACGAGATTAAGATGCCCTATTCCATAAGAAGGCATCGCCTTGGGCCATCGCGCAAGGGTGGCGAACTCCGGATTCGCCGTTACACCCATCAATGCTGCAATTTCTTCTTGCGCAGCTTTAATCAGGTTAGCGTCATCCAACCGGAGTAATTCCGGTTGCAACGCACCTCCGAGGAAAGTACGCAATAGGACGCTGCCTTCGGGAGCCCGATTTGGGTATTTCATACTCGAAAAGGTCGCCGCCAAAATCTTCCGATTTTCTCTCTTAGGCACCACAAAACCGAATCCGTCGAGACGTTGGGATATTGCCCCCCGCGGGTAGGCAAAATTTACCGTGGCTGAGGAATTATATGTGATGCTAAAAAGCCGTTCACTCAGCGAGGCAGAGAGAGGCCGGAGACACTCAGCGGCCACATAGGACGGAGTGGCTAACACCACTCCGTCCGCTAACAAGTTCTTATTCTCCCGAATCTCAACCTCCCATCGAGGTGGTCGACCAGAATGAACATCGCGTGCATGTCGGATCTCCGTCACGCTACAATTTTTATTGATAGTTACTCCGGAAAGAGCCTCGTTCAACTTCTCTACTAATCGCTCCATCCCGCCTTTAAGGGACACGAAAAGGCTCCATCGCGGGCCACTACTGAAACGAGATTTCCCGGCAGCTTGTCGCTGTTGCTTCCAAAGCGCGTAGATGACACTCCTATAATTTTTCTCCATCTCAAGGAAGCGTGGCATCGTGGCTGCCAAGCTCAGGTGTTCCGGATCGGCCGTGTATATGCCTCCAACCAGTGGCTGCGCCACACGCTCCAACGCTTCTTTTCCAAGCCGCCGCCGGACGAAGGAACCCAAGCTTTCATCCTCCAACACTTTACCTCGAGGCATCAGGAGATCTAGAGCCATACGGAGTTTGCCTCGAAAAGAAAACAAACTGCTGTTTACAAAGGACCACACCTGGGTGGGCGCGAGTAAAAGAAACCCGGCCGGCAAAGGCAGCAGTTCCCCATCGCACACCACAAAGGTCGACCTATTCAGGGTGTTCGTTTGCACAAGCTCACCTTCGATGCCTAATCTTTGACAAAGCTGCAGAGCCCACGGTTTCTCCGAGATAAAAGAATCAGGGCCAAGCTCTACCACAAAGTCTCGTGTACTTTTTGTCGCGATGACACCGCCCAACCGGTCGGAAGATTCTACCAGAGTTACTTCGACAGAACGGTGCTCTAACGCGGCAAGTTCCCTAATCTTATAGGCACACGCCAGACCCGCTATCCCTGCCCCTACAACTACGATGTGCGGAACTTTACTCATCAATTCTCGACCGAACTACCGTTTCATCATAGAAGTAATAACATCAGCAATCATTTCGATAAAAATAGGATGATCATTCACCGTTGTAACTCGTATCATATTGATACTGCAACTCCGAGCCGTGTCGGCCGCTTCTACGTCCAGATCATACAGAACCTCGATGTTGTCACTGATAAACCCTAGCGGAACAACTATAACGTCTTTTTTTCCTTCGGCGGCCAGACGCTCTATAACCCGAGGCACGTCCGGTTCGAGCCATGGCACCTCGGGCGGCCCGCTACGGCTCTGATACGCAATCTCAAAATCTTTGCGTCCGACTGCTGCAGCAACCAATTTTGCCCCTTCGCCAATTTGACGCGCATACCGTGGAGTACTCGGTAAACCGGATGGGACACTATGAGCGGTAAATACCATCGCCGCCTTAGATCGGCGATTGGCGGGAACCTTCAATAATGCCGCGTTCGTCTGGTGTGCAACTGCCGCAATAAACAATTCGTGTTTATGCCAGCCAGGACAGAACGCGACAAATGGTGGGTCTCCGCCAATACTCGCTCTCGCCTCTTCTACGTTGGCTTTATATCTATCCCACCCAGCCTCACTCTGATGGACCGACATAATAAATCCGACCACATTGTGGTGCCCATCCATTTGTATTTTTCGGAGCGTATCGACAAGATAAGGCTCCCAATTACGCATACCAACATACACGGGCAAGTCAAATTCGCGACCACGTAGTAACACGTTTAGCGCCCTGGCCTGCCTTAATGTTATCTCTTTCAAGGGGGACCGCCCACCGAACAACTCGTAGTGCGACATCACTTCGGCTAGCCGGCCCGTGGAGGAACTCCTCCCCCTGAGCACATTCTGTAGAAAAGGCTCAACGTCCGCCATTTTTTCTGGTGCCCCGAAAGCAACCAAAAGTATCGCGTCGTAATTCATTCTACCTCTGCGAATATTCGTGAACCATGTCAACTAATGCTACAACGTTGTCCACTGGAGTATCCGGCAATATGCCATGACCCAGGTTAAAAATATGCCCTGGCCGCCCACCTGCCTCACGCAGAACTCGTCGGACGTGAGCACGCAATTCCTCGAGGGGCGCAAAGAGGACTAATGGGTCAAGATTCCCCTGTACGGCGCGGTCCCCTCCAATTCGTTTCCACGCGACGCTCAGATCTATCCGCCAGGCCACACCTATCACGTCGCCCCCAGCGGCACTGAGGAGTTCAAGCAAACCCGAGGTTCCTGTCCCAAAATGGATTGTTGGTATTCCGGGACTGATCAGCCGGAACAAACGCTGCATATGCGGCAGGATGTAGGACCCATAATCGGCCGGGCCCAAAGCACCTATCCACGAGTCAAACAACTGTATCACTTGTGCGCCTGCTGCTATCTGTGCATTTACATACGAAGCAATGATATCGACCAAGCGCCCTGCGAGTGCATCCCACGCACCCTTATCACTATACATTAAGTGTTTTGTCTTTATGTAATGACGTGAAGCTCCCCCTTCGATCATGTATGATGCCAATGTAAAAGGCGCACCAGAAAATCCTATCAAAGGCACACTTGCCGCCAAATCACGCCGGATTTTCGCGATTGCGTCATACACGAAGAAGAGGGATTCGACGACCGACACCTCGGGAAGCTGTTCAATATCCGAACCTGTGCGGATGGGTCGCTTAATTACCGGGCCGTCCCCTTTTGTGAATTCTAAACCGACACCTAAGGGCTCAAGAACTAGGAGTATATCCGAGAAAAGGATAGCAGCATCTACACCCAACCGATCTACCGCGTCGACGGTGACTTGTCCTGCCAAGTCAGAATCTTTGCACAGGTCCAAAAATGCCACACGCTCTCGAATTGCCCGGTACTCGGGCATATATCTGCCGGCCTGCCGCATTAACCAAATCGGCGTGTAAGGTGTCGGACGCCTTAAACATGCATCCAAAAACACGGCCTCTCTCATGTCGATAACTCTACCATAACAAAAAGACACAACAGAAGCCCCAGGCACTTGCCCACACTAGGCCGCTCCAGATATTAGTCTGAAAAACGGAGGGATTGTTATGGAAAGAATTGGGACACACCATGTCCAAAAGGTAAACGGATTCAAAATGCACTACGTGACTGCGGGCAACGGCTATCCGCTTGTATTTCTGCATGGTTGGCCCCAGAGCTGCTATGAATGGCGCAAGATAATAGGTCCGCTGTCCGAAAAATTCACCGTTATTACCCCAGACCTGAGGGGACTCGGTGACTCCGAACGTCCGTTAGCGGGATATGACAAACGTACCCTGGCCTCGGACATCTACGAACTTATGAAATCGATCGGGTGCAAAAAGATCGGGCTTACTGGCCACGACTGGGGCGGTGCCGTAGCGTACTATTTAGCCTACGATCACCCTGAAATGGTAGAACGGCTCATGATCTTGGATATGACACCGGGGCTCGCCCGAAAAGGTGAAAAACTTGACGTTGCCGTCGCGCAGCAACTCTGGCACGTCTTTTTCCATGCTGGCATGCCGGACCTCGCAGAGAAACTTGTCAGCAACAACGTCGAAACCTACTTACGCCACTTCTACAACTCGACCGTGTATAACTACAGCCCTAATGTGTTCAGCGATGAGGACGTCGCTGAATTCGTGCGGGTCTATTCCGCGCCGGGTGCGCTCCGTGCGGGTTTTCAATATTACCGTACGGGAATCAATGAAGATTTGGAAAGCCTCAGCTCCTGCACGGAAAAATTGACGATGCCGGTTTCAGCTTGGGGAGGATCTTTTGGGAACCTCGTTCCTATTTGGCAAAAAGACGCAGACAATGTTACCGGAGGAAAAGTCCCTGAATGCGGGCATTTTATCGCTGAAGAAAAACCTGATTTCGTCGTTACAAAGGCCAGGGAGTTTTTCGGCCCATTGACCGCCGAATGAGGGCTGCCCTGGAGAAACATGTCCCGGGGGTTTTCCTAGTTAAAAATAGATTGAGACAGACTGGCAGCAACATGCAGCACACACTCCAGAAGGCGGACCTTTAAAACGCGAAGTAACTGTCTCAGAACGCAAGCGACCTTCCAGAAATGCTAGACTTTGTTATAGTTGTCCTGTTTATAGGCCTGGTGATTTCTCCGTGGAGGTTGTTGGATGAAGCAAGCGGCGGCGGAAAAATTCTTAACAACAGACCTCGGGGTTGAGGCTGAGGCGCGGTACCTAAACTATGCTCTCAGTGTAATCACCTCCCGCGCTCTCCCAGATATTCGTGACGGCCTAAAACCGGTCCAGCGGCGGCTGTTGTATGCTATGCACGAGAACCTGCGGTTGGGGGGTGACGCAAGACCGCGCAAATCTGCTGCAGTCGTTGGCGAAGTCTTGGGGAAATACCACCCACGCGGAGACCAGGCCGCCTACGAGGCGATGGTCCGCCTAGCGCAACCGTTTTCCCTGCGCTACCCGCTAGTTCATGGCGAGGGAAATTTCGGATCTCTGGACGGCGACGGGGCGGCGGCAATGCGCTACACCGAAGCGAAGCTCACTGCTTTGTCGGAAGAGCTGTTCCGCGATTTGCGAGGCGACACTATACCATACAGGCCCAATTATGACGCTACTTTAAACGAGCCCGTCGTCCTGCCCGCGCGAATGCCCCAACTCTTACTAAACGGGGCGACCGGGATAGCGGTCGGGATGGCAACAAGCATTCCTCCTCATAATTTTACGGAGGTGGCAAATGCTCTGTTAGCGATGATCAAGGATCCCACCATCAGCACGGTCGGGCTGCTTAAACATATCAAAGGCCCGGACTTTCCTACAGGCGCCCAAATTCTTACGAACAAAAGTGAACTCCGAGAGATCTATGAAACAGGACACGGGACAATTAAAATACGAGGCCAATGGAAGCTTGAGCAACTGCCCCGAGGAAAACGTCAAATCGTTATAGTTTCCATCCCCTATGCTGTAAACAAATCCCTACTGATCGAAAAGATTGCAGATCTGGTCAACGCACGAAAAGTCCCGCAGATTATCGATGTCAGAGACGAGTCCACTGATGATGTACGTATCGTGCTCGAACTGAAACCCAACACATCGGAAGAACTTGCTGTCGCGTATTTGTGTCGTCACACGGCCCTACAAACTACCTTTTCCGTTAACCTAACCTGCCTCGTACCGACGGTTAACCCCGACGTCGGCCAACCACTGAAAGCCACTCTGAAAGATTTATGTCGACACTTTCTAGACTTTCGTTTTTCTGTCGTGACGAAGCGATTCGAGCACGAACTTGCCGAGGTCTCTCAGAGGCTCCATATACTCACGGCCCTAGGTTTAATCGCCGACCAACTCGACAAAGTTTTGCAACTAATTCGGAAAGCGAAATCTCGGAAAGACGCCCGCGAAAAGATGATCAAGCAATTCGATCTCGACGAACTCCAATCCGACGCCATCTTAGACATGCGGCTATTCCAACTGGCGAGATTAGAGGTAGAAAAGGTCCTCAAAGAAAAGACTGAAAAAGAGAAGCGCGCCCGAGCCCTCCGCGCAATCTTACGCAGCAAACCCAAGCGATGGTCCCTTATTCGCGACGAAATAGGCGATCTCGCCAAGGAATACGGTGATCGCCGACGCACAGCATTACGTTCGGGAGACGAACTCGTTTATAACCCCGACGCCTACATCGTCAATGAAGAAACCACCGTCATACTCAGCCGAGATGGTTGGATAAAGAGAGTCAAGGAACTGCGGGACCCCGCTAGCACACGCCTTCGGGAAGGGGACGAGATAAAAGCGATCTATACCGGTACGACACGGGATCGGATCCTCATATTCACGAATAAGGGCTTCCTCTACGTAAATCGAATCAACGTCGTAACGGCAACAACCGGATACGGTGAACCGCTGCAGACGTTGTTTAACTTTGCAGATGGGGAGCGCGTTATAAGTGCCGACATTATCCGGGAAGAAGATGATAACGGCCTCGGCCCGCCCCAGGCCACAGTTCAGGATTTCCCGCAACCGCAACTTTTCGCGACCGACACGAGGGTCCCGGGCTCCCAGGCACGAGACGCAACACTCATTATGGCAACGGCACAGGGGCTAGGGTTTCGATTCTGTCCAAACGTGGAAGAAACTACTAAAAGTGGGCGACGATTTGCACGATTGACGCCTCAGGACGAGATCGTGGCTGTACAATCCGCTACGCACCCAAAAACTGTCTGCGCTACCGCCGGTGGTCGCCTCTATTCCTTCGATACCGATACAATACCCAAGCTCACCGGGGTGGGGCGGGGCGTGAAACTCATGCGCCTGGATGAAAAGGACCTTCTGGTTGGTACACTCACGTGTCCAGCGGAGTCCGGCGTCATGGTAACGACCGGGCACGGGACCGACCGAAAAATAGCCGGGCGAGATATTCCCAAGGGAAAACGCGGAGGTAAGGGATTCCGCGTCATAAAGAGATCTGTAATCGTCGAATTGAGAACACCCGAATCCGCCATACGGTCCCGCACGAGGGGTGACTAGCCAAGATGCCAAAACGCAAACCAGCCTATACGGCAAAAGACATTACTGTTCTTGAAGGTCTGGATCCAGTGAGAAAGCGCCCCGGCATGTACATTGGTGGAGTAGACGTGACGGGTCTCCATCACTTGGTATGGGAACTGCTCGACAATTCTGTGGATGAAGCTATGAACGGCCACGCTAGTCGAATAGAAGTCACCCTTGAGAAAGACGGAACTACCATTGCTCTTGCCGATAATGGACGTGGTATTCCTATCGATGTTCACCCTACTTTCAAAAAGCCAGCTCTCGAACTCATACTGACGACACTCCACGCTGGAGGAAAATTCGGCGATCAAAATTACCTCCACTCCGGGGGCCTACATGGCGTCGGCGTGTCCGTGGTCAATGCATTGGCAAAAATGTTGGTTGTCTGCATCAGTCGCGACGGTGTCAAATGGGAACAACGATTCGCGCGTGGTAAACCGACGACTAAACTCAAAGAGATCGGCAAAGCACGAGGGAGCGGGACACACATCACTTTCCGCCCAGACCCGGACATCTTCCCATCCACGGCTTTTCGGCCAGAAATGATCGCGACTCGCATGGAAGCCAAAGCATACCTTCACAAAGGCTTGACACTGGTATTCCATGACAAGACGTCGGGCCAAGACCATCACTTCCACTACGAACACGGTCTTTCAGCTTTCCTTGAGAAACTCATCGCGAATGGCAACAAACTACCTCTCGTGCCCCAGGCATTTCACCTCGAGCGCGAGGAGGGTCCCCCACTTGAATGCGTCCTTACATGGACCGATGCCCCCGCGGAAAGCTTTCATTCATTTGTCAACGGAATACCAACACCCGGCGGAGGCGCACACGAAAATGGGTTGAAAATGGCGGTCGTAAAAGCCATCCGCAATTATATAAACGTTAACAACGCCACGCCCAAAGGCCTATCCATCACGGCCGAGGACACTCGCGAAGGTATTGTGGCTATCCTTAGCCTCTACCTCAAAGAACCTCAGTTCCAAGGGCAGACTAAAGAAAAACTAGGCAATCCCGAGGCTACCAGCCTAGTCGACACCTTAGTCCGTACGGCCCTAGAAAATTTCTTACTCAATAATCGTTCGCAAGCGGAAACAATCGTACAACGAGTCATTCTCGCGGCCCGAGCCCGGACCGCCTCACGTGCGGCTCTCGAAACCGTGCGAGGTAAGGGATCTGTTTCGCATAGACTAAATCTTCCGGGAAAACTCGCAGATTGTTCCTCAACAAGCCCAGCAAAGTCAGAAATTTTTATCGTGGAGGGGGACTCTGCAGGTGGCTCTGCAAAACAAGGTCGCGACCGAACATTTCAGGCGATTCTCCCCCTGCGTGGCAAGGTACTCAACACCGAACAAGCCCCTTTAAACAAAGTCCTGACAAACAAGGAGCTCAACGACATTGTCTCTGCTCTGGGATGCGGCGTGGGCAAATCCTTCGATATTTCGAAACTCCGGTACCGTAAGATTTGCCTTCTGATGGACGCGGACTCAGACGGTCACCATATCTGCACTCTCCTATTAACTTTCTTTTTTCGGCATCTTCCAGAATTGATAAGTGCCGGGTGCGTGTTCATCGCGCAGCCTCCCCTCTACAAAATCGAAATCGGCAGCAGAGTACACTGGGCCGTAGACGACGCCACGAAGAACCGCCTACTCAACGGCGAAAACGGCAATAGCCAGAAAGCTCAAGTACAACGATTTAAAGGCCTTGGAGAAATGAACCCGAAAACGCTTAAAGAAACTACCTTAGCCCCATCGACGCGCACCCTCCTCCAAGTTTCCATCCAAGATACAGCAAAGACCGAAGCTTCAATTCGCACGTTAATGGGCAAGGATGTACAACCTCGGTTCCATTTTATAATGGACCGTGCGCCGAAGGTACTTTCGGTGGACGTTTAGTGGTTCCTTTTCTGCGTAACAGCACAACTGTCTTTCTTGTGTTCACCAAACAAACAATGAAACAAACCTACGCCGCGCCGGTGCGATATTTAACTACCGACAATCAGCCCACGTTGCGCCCGTTGCGCCAAATCCATTCTGAGCCGTTCCTTGACAGTCAAGTCAACGACCCTGTAAGGGATTTTGCTGAGACACACATATGGCACAATATAAACGAGTTTTTAAAAATGCTCGGCTCTTCGACGGTGTTGCAAACGCTGTCGAACCCGGAATGACCATAATCATTCAGAAAGACCGCATCGTCGCAGTACAGCCTGATGCGGCTCCAGTGCCACAGAATGCCAGTGTAGAAGACTTGCAAGGACAGACAGTACTACCTGGCCTGATCGATACGCATGTTCACACTACACTAATGGATTCGGAATGCTTTCCGCTATTCCTCGCTGCCGGAGTCACTTCCGCGCGAGATGTCGGGGGCAAACTAGACAGAGTCTTACAAAACCGGGCAGATTTAAATTCCGAAAAGAAAATAGGTCCCCGTCTTTTGATCTGTGGGCCACTTCTGGACGGTCCGGATCCAAGTTTTCCGAGTACCGGAGATTTCGCTAAAATGGTTCATACCGTCCCTGGAGTTGAGGCAGTTCCCGACACAATAAACTCGCTACTAAAAGCCGAAGTCGATGGTATCAAACTCTACTTCACGCTACCCCCTGATACTGCAAAATCCATTATCCGCTTTGTTGATAAACGGGTTCCCGTCACTGCTCACCTGGGGTATACCGCCTCGCTGGACGTCATCGAAGCCGGTATTGATGGCCTCGAACACGTCTGGATTTCACCTTACAACGACCTCTGTCCTGCAAACAGAAAATTCGGCGCGGGCGCCTCGATGATGGAGAAATCATTCTGGACACGAACGCTTAGAGGTTGGGAGGAAGCAGACCTTCAATCCACTAGAGCACGATCGTGGTTTGACGCTATGGCTGACCACCAAGTGTACATGGGCACTACCCTGGATCTCCTGTGGACTGCGAAATTCGGAATGGATAGTGCCCTTCAGGACGAAGACAAGGCATACATTTCTCCCATGGCACTCGACCGACAACGTGCGCAAGCAAAATACCAAGCCTCTTCAAATTCTCCCCAATCCTGGGACATCCACCCGGGGTTCTTCGAACCTCTAGACGGGCGGAAAGCTCTCGAAAAACACCAGGAAGCGACGCGCCTACTTCACGAATCCGGCGGACCCATAGTAGGAGGAACAGACTGTGGTGCGATCGCATATCCACCTCCCGGCTTTGCCTTATTGCGAGAATTGGAATTGTTATCTGAATCCATTGGAAACCTAAATGCCATCAAGTCGGTGACCTCTGTTGCGGCCACCTATCTGCGCAGAGCACAAGACATTGGGGCAGTACTTCCTGGCCGCTATGCAGACTTCCTCGTTGTTGATGGCGACCCATTGCGCGATGTACGAGAATTGCGCAAACTGAAAACCGTGTACAGAGGAGGCCGCGGCTATAAACCAACAGAACTGAAGGCAGCCTGCCCTCGGTCCTCTGTTCAGAAAGAATGCTAAACCACAAGGAGAATCCCAATGGAATTTCTACACACCATGATTCGAGTCAATGATCTCGACGAGTCTCTCAAATTCTACTGCGAAGGCCTAGGCATGAAATTGCTTCGGAAGCAGGATTATCCGGGAGGCGAATTCACCCTGGCATTTGTCGGTTATGGCGATGAAAACAATAGCACCGTCGTGGAATTGACTCATAACTGGGGCACATCCTCTTACGATCAAGGAAACGCATTCGGGCACCTCGCCATAGGGGTCGACGATATCTATGGGACTTGCGAAAAAATGAAAGGCAAGGGTATAAACGTGGTCCGAGAGCCCGGGCCGATGGCACATGGCGGTGCTGTGATCGCCTTCATAGAGGATCCAAACGGATACAAGGTAGAACTGATAGACATGAAGGGCGCTCGAGGCTAATCCGTAATAGGGCTAACGACTTGCCATACGCCAAGTCGCACCTTTGCCGTTCAGAAAATAACCGAGGAGTAGTATGATGTTACAAGCGGCGAAAGATTCCATCGATGTGGGCATCTTCGTAAAAGACATCCGAACGATGCTAAATTTCTATCAGGATACTCTAGGTTTACCTAAAACCGAAGAAGTCCCAACCTCGTTCGGGACGATCCATAGATTCCGCCATGGCACCAGTGACATCAAGCTTATGGACCCGAAAACCAGTCCAGCCCCCGCGCCCAATGGCTTCGGGAAACGTCTTGGGATCGGCTATATAACCTTCGTGGTGACCGGGCTGACAGATCTATGCGCAGACCTAGCGAGCAAGGCAGTGAAGTTTACAATTCCCGAGACGGAGATTAGACCCGGCACACGGATAGCCATGATACAGGATCCGGAAGGCAATGTCCTTGAGTTCGTTGAACGCAGTTGAATTGGATAGCCAGAGAGAAGCCCCCACCCTCTCGCGACGAACGCATGACGGAGGCCTAATCACCCATGAGCTCTAAACACTTCGCGTATCTGCCACGTATCAGACCAGCGGCCCTACCTTAATTTCCGAAACGTCGATCCGCAGTTCTACCTCGGCCAGGTCGACCTGTGTGCGGCATTTCCTTCCGCACACAGCATTGTATCTGTCCAGACACGACGTCGTGGATGGCTAACGGTTGCACTTAAGCGCTCTTTCGCTTCCGGCCGCCAGGGCTATAGTGCCGTATTGAGCCGCTCGCTATCCGTGCTCCACGCGAGGTTTGAGGCTTTCCGAAACGTCGAATAGTGAAGTGCGTCGGTTCGTACCCTTTTATCATCTTGCGCTCTATTTCTTCACCAAGCATGGATTCTATCGCGCGCACCGCCTCAATTTCGTCGGAAGACGCTAACGTTATGGCATCACCCTTTGCCTCGGCCCGTGCCGTCCTTCCGATTCTATGCACGTAATCCTCGGGTCGGTTTGGAACATCAAAATTAACAACGTGAGAAATTCCCTCTACATCCAAGCCGCGCGCTGCTACGTCGGTTGCAACCAGCACATCAACGGCCCCTGTTTTGAAGTCGTGTAGTACTTGCGTCCGCACACGCTGGCTCTTGTCTCCGTGTAGCGCGGCAACCTTACGGCTTGTCTGAGACAGCCGCTTAGCCAATCTCTCCGCGCGCACCTTGGTGCGCGTAAACACTAGAACATGCTTCAAACTGCCCTGCGTTAGAAGGTAATACAAAAGCTCATTCTTCTTTTCGGTTTCCACCAAATAGAGTACGTGGCGCAGTGTTGCCACGGGAGTGGCCCTCCTGCCCACATCAATCATCTGGGGTTGCCGTAGCGTGTCCTGCGCAAGACGCTCTATCTCTTTGGGCATAGTCGCAGAGAAGAGTAAAGTCTGCCTCTTCTTCGGAAGTACTGCCAAAATTCGCCTGACGTCAGGCAAAAATCCCATGTCCAGCATTCGGTCGGCCTCATCAAGCACTAGTACCTCAATATCACTAAGCTTCACGTTGCCCCTATTCAAGTGATCAATCAGTCTTCCCGGAGTTGCTATCAACACATCTACACCCCGGCGAAGGCGATCCACCTGTGGGCCAAGACCGACCCCTCCGTACACAACACTAGAGCGCACCCGGACAAATTTCCCGTACGTCTTTGCGCTCTCGCCTATCTGGACCGCCAGTTCTCGTGTAGGAGTCAGTACAAGCGCACGGACCGGACCATTCGGAACGGTGGACAACCGTTGGAGGATGGGCAACAAAAAGCCAGCCGTTTTACCAGTACCTGTCTGCGCGCAGGCCAGCATATCAGCCCCCTGGAGCGCAGCGGGAATGGAAGCGGATTGTATCGGTGTCGGCTCTGTGTAACCTGCATCACTCACTGCCCTGACCAGTTCGTGAATGAGTCCTAATTCAGAAAATCTGTCACTATTATTAACGTTGGTCAAAAGAACATCTCTTTCCCCGTGACGCCCAGATTCACGGCAGTATAAACATACCAATTACGTACAGCAGGACGCCTGGTAGTCGGTTAATATCAGAATGAACCTGGGAAACGTGGAGCCCGATTCTGAGCGTACCGGGACCCGCTTCTGAGCGGGATTTCTTACAAATGGGAAGAGACCTGCTCGCGGTTCTTTAGTTTCTTCTATTATACAGCACTTCGCATTTCATTACCACTGTCTCTCGCAATTTTTTAATTTACGAAAGAAGTTCTTTCCTACGAGTCAATACGACCGCCGCAAAAACCGAAAAGCCTATTCCTACAAGGGAATAAGCCGCGTAGAAAATGCCGGTCGCCACATCCAAAGTGCCGGTTCCCAATCCGGTTCTGTAGGGGAACATTATGATGTTTGCCACTACGTAAAAGGCATACAGATGCGCCATTCCAACCACGAACCGCTTCATTTTCCATATTCCAAAAGCGTAAACGGCCAAGTAGGCAGACATAAAAAGGCTGCCCAACAAGTTCCATGTTCCATCCAGACGAGTACCAAATAAGACAAATCCCGTTTTGGGGCCCTCCAGCTGTAAGGGCTTTAACGCGTTAGAAATTGCGAGGAGCGCAAACACGCATGCGAAAAGAACAATTAATTTATCCCGACTTTTGACTCTTCCTCCAACCATACGGCTCTCCTTCCCAGCGCACCCTACGAGCCTTCACAAGACGCCCCTGCCGTACAACTAAAGGCCTAAAAGATTACTAGCGGGTACGGTAAAGAAATGTCTCTCCCACACGTCACGACACCGTGACATAGGCCACACCACACTTCAAGAGGGACAGCTTGTTGGCCCACGATCCCGCTATTATCACGACTCTTTCTTGTACGGAGTGTATTCGTGCCTACCCTTCACATTCTAGTGGAGAACGCCGGCTCCCTAAATGGACGGCGATTGTTGTGATAGGTCCTTTTATATACAACAAGCAGACAGTAAGCATTTCAGGACGAACACAGGGAGCTACATGGCAATACAGTTAAGACAAATTTGTTTAGTCGTTGAAAACCTAAAACCAGTTGTGGCCGACTTACACGCGATTTTCGGTCTTAAAGTATGCTTCGTGGATGAAGGCGTCGGTGTTTTCGGCTTAGAAAATTCTCTCTTTTCCGTAGGCACCAATTTTCTTGAGGTGGTAGCACCCGTAAAATCTGGCACACCCGCCGGCCGTTTTCTAAAGCGTCGAAGAGGGGACAGCGGCTACATGGTCATATGCCAATGTGATACCAGGGCTACTCAGTTATCCGTTAGAGAGCGGGCAACCTCCGAGGACGTTCGTGTCGCGTGGGAGCAAGATATAAATGGTTTCCAGTGCATGCAATTGCATCCGGGCGATACTGGTGGCGCTTTCTTTGAATTGGATTGGGACCCCGCGGGCGACTTTACGGGGCACTGGGAACCCGCCGGAGGAAATGCCTGGACGGATGTTCCTCGAGCACCTTTGATCGCTGACTTTCAGACAGTAGAAATTGAATCGCATGAGCCGGAAACCATGGCAAAACTGTGGTCCAAAATTGCTGACGTATCCCTTCAAAAAGACGACCTAGGCCGACCCATCGTGCAACTCCAGAACGCTGAGATACGCTTTGTATCTACCACAGACGAGCACGGTGAGGGACTGACCGGCATAGACGTCCGTGTGACGGAATTGCCACGAATTCGGACGATAGCCGCGGACCGCGATTGCTTGACTTCTGACACCACCGTCAAGATAGGCGGCGTCAATTTCCATCTGCGTTCAGAATAATTACGGGCCGTATTTCTCATCGATGAACTTACGTATAGATTTTACAGGGACCCCGGAATCGAATAAAGCCTGCGCATCCTGCGCCTCGTGTAAACAGTGCGGTCAACCGGCCGCATGCGAATCCACGAAACAATGGAGCAAATCTGTGTGTCCCATCGAGCGGTCACACCCGCAATAACAATGAATTTCTGCAAGGACATCCGGTATCGCCCTAGCGATCTCATACCCGTCCGCAACCGCACCCGAAAAAAGGGAAGGAGAAAGAGTTTCCGGGTATACAATTCCAACCGAATTATCCCCGGACGTCGTTTCTCCGGCGATAACTGGGCTAACCCAACCCATTTTCACAGCCGAAAGAAGCCCGAAAAGGATGGCTAGAACACAAGCATTCATATAGACTGGGCGCTCCATCAACATATCGTTTTTTCCTCTAGTCGAACAGTCGACCGCTTTTACCGTTTAGTACCAGATTCGCAGCCACGGGCTCATGGCCTGTTCGCTCCGAACGATTCCTAGTGGAGAGACAACAAAGGTACCTCCCCACCGCTCCCCTCACCTCCGCGCCTATGGTGGTCAGAGAACGCATATAGCTGGGCAGGTCTGTGCGATCCTCTCCTGATCCCCGGAGCGGCCTGTAGCAATTGGCTGCCAATTATTTTTCTCCGAAAGTTTCGACGGTCTAATTGCCTATCCAAGATGATCTCATACACCTTCTGCAGTTCCGCGATCGTAAATTCCGGTGGCAGTAGACTGTAAGCTATATCTGAGTAACTTAGTTTTGCCTGCAAACGCGTTAATGCGTATTCAGCGATAGCATTATGGTCGTAGGCCAAATTAGGTAACTTGTGCACGGCAACCCATCGTATATTAGCGTACTTGTTCCCCACACTCGGTGGTCGCACCGGTCGCGGTACAAGCGCGAAGTAGGCCACGGAAATCGTCCAGAAAGAAGGGTCCCGCGCTTTCTTACCGAAAGTGTAGAGTTGTTCCAAATAGAGCTGCTCAACCCCGGTTTTTTCGTACAGTTCGCGCTCTGCGGCCGAATCGAGAGACTCTTCTCGCCGAACAAGGCCGCCAGGGAACGCCCACATACCGGCACACGGACCCTTCTTAATCTCTATGAGGAGAGCGCATAAAATCCCTTCACTAATCGTAAACAAGACCGAATCGACCGCGACACGCGGGCCTTCACGCGCAAGCAACCGTCGCGTTCCGTCTTGATGATCCCTGATCACTTGCCTACGCATTCAGGTCCAACATACGGTTTATAGCGGAAAGCGCCCTGGTGCGTGTTTCTTCCGGCAATGTAATTTCGTAGCGAAGTTTACGAAGAGAGTTCAGCACACCTTCGAGAGTAATCATCTTCATGTACGAACACAGCTTGCAACTTTTATAGAATTTTTTTTCCGGCACCTCCAAAAGTAGGCGATCAGAGAGCCCGCACTCGGTAACTATCAAAAACTCTTTCGCGGGACTCTCTTTTGCATAACGCATCATCGCACTGGTCGACAGTGCCGCGTCAGCCAGTGCAATGACGTCCTCTCTACATTCCGGGTGAACTAACACTTTCACCTCCGGTAGTTTCTCCCTTACTTCCTGTATTTGCTCAGGCGTTATTTGGTGGTGGACATAACAGTTCGCCTCCCAAGCAATTATATTTTTCCGCGTCCCTTTCTGCACGTATCGCGCCAGATTTTCATCGGGCACGAATAATATATTATCCGATTCAAGTGCTTGCACGATTTCAAGGGCGTTCGACGACGTACAACACACATCCGATTCAGCCTTCACTTCCGCCGTCGTGTTGACATAGCAAACGACTTTGAGATCCGGATAGATACGTAGTAAGGACTCCTTCCTGTCCGCTAACGCGTCGGCTGTAATACCTTCAGCTAAAGAGCAACCGGCACGCAAATCCGGCAGCAGAACTGTTGGTTCGGGATTCACTATCTTTGCCGTCTCGGCCATAAAGTGTACACCGCAGAAAACCAGCGTATCACACGCCACATTTCTCGACTGTCGCGCAAGTTCCAGAGAGTCGCCCACGACGTCCGCTACCTCAAAAATTTCTGGCCGTTGATAATTGTGGGCCAAGACGACCGCATTGTGCTGTTGTTTTAGCGCGTTAATTTCTTGTATGTATTCCACATATTGGGCACACTTTTCCAACGTATAATTGCTATCTACCTTCGAGAGGTGGCTTTGTAATTGTTCCGCCGTTTCATGATGAAATGATTCGCCTAACTGTTCCATTCCTCCCCCTAATATAGAAAAAGCCTCAGCAGCTAACTTCCGGAGCCGTTCCAGAAAGTCCTATTGCGTAGTTAGCGTCATCTTGACGCTAACACTAAGTCTTTGTCAACTGTGCCCTGTACCTTGTATCAAGTTTCTAATCCCCAAACCCAGATTCTGATACCGGAGCACTCGGTACTCTATTCCTAAACTGTAGAAAATTAGCTACGAGATCATGAAATTGGCCTGCGCTACTCAACTGCTTCATGGCCAGGCGGAACAGCCTACAAGGACCGAAGCACCTAGCGTACCAATCGATAGTTTTCCTAAACTGGGTGCAGGCGAGCTTTTCGCCGCGTTGTTCGACTAGCCCATCGAAATGGCGTCGCATAAACGCTACATGTTCTTCGAATGTATGATCACTATCATTCCCGCCACCCAACAAGCCCTGCTCCAACCGCCTAAATATCCACGGGTCAACTAGAGCGCCTCGCCCAATGACTAGACCCGCACACCCGGTCTGGTCCATCATTTTTCGGGCGGATGCTAAATCTGTGACGTCTCCGTTACCCAAAACCGGAATATTACATACCGAATTCACAACAGCACGGATGCCCGCGTGGTCAACTGTTCCACGGAATGCCCCTTCGCGGGTCCGACCATGTATTGTTATTCCCGAGACACCTACCTCTTCAAGTAAGGGCGCTAGGATCACGCTCTGCAATCGCCTGCCATCCCAACCTAGCCGCGTCTTCACTGTGACCGGAATGTCTACGGCTCTCGTGATCGTTTTTACAAACTTGGCGGTGCGGATCGGATCCTTCAACATCGCCGCACCAGCACCAATTTTTACAACTTTCTCGACTGGACATCCCATGTTTAGATCAATGGCTTGCACACCGCGCTCTTGCAGCAAAAGGGCGGCGTCTCGTACTTCTTCCGCTACCGGACCAAAAAGCTGCACACTTAACGGGCTGTCGTCTCGTTCTGTATCCACAAGTTCGAGCGCCCGTCTGTTCCCCTCGAGAAGTGAACGAGCATGAACTAATTCTGTTGTAGCTAATCCAAAACCGCCAATTCCCCTGATACACCGGCGAAACGGGAGCGTCGTATACCCAGCTAGCGGGGCCAACATCAAATTATTGGAGATAATCAAATCCCCGAGTGCCAACACGGACAACATGGTCATCTTATCCCTTATGCTAGCCTTTTAAATAGTGGCACACGAGTCGGAGTTCTATCTTCGCTCAAAAAGTTTCTCAAGATCAGCTACGCCGTACCGCACCATAGTAGGCCTCCCATGCGGACAGGCGAAAGGCGACCGACACTGTAAGAGCGCTTCAACCATGGCTTCCATGTGGGCAATGGTGAGCGTTTGGCCGGCCTTGATCGATTTCACCTTACATGCGATTCGTGCAGCGAGATCTTCCTCTCGAGCGGCCAACGGATCATCTGATAACCCTGCGGCGGACGCCTCCAATAATTCGGTTATAAGATCGGGAGTGTCCTGCGGTCGGAAATACGAAGGAGTTGCCTGTATTTGGTAGCCGTTCCCACCGAACGGCTCTATGTCAAAGCCACAACGAGTAAGATATTCCTTCACCTCATCGAAGGCATTCGACTGCGAAGGTGTTAATTCGAATGTAAGGGGTAACAAAAGACGCTGCGCTTTCCTGCAATTACCTCTGATATCGGCGAGGACTTGCTCGTAAGTAACCCTCTCGTGTGCAGCATGCTGATCAATAAGCCACAATTCATCTTCCGTTTCCGCTAATACGAAGAGTTCGTGGCTCTGGCCAAGGACACGGAACGGTGGCCTCATGGGTCTTACCATTAGTCTCGGTTGTGTCTCCTCCGGAACTCCATGAGCATCCCGCTTTTCAGGTGGCTTATTCAATCTATGTTGATCCAGGAAACGCCTCGTCAAAAAGGTGGGCACCTGTCTCCCTTCAACTGTCGGCGCCGCCTTATGGTCTCCTCTCGTGGCCTGGGTTTCAGTAGTTCCACCATGCGCGCGCGTTTGTATGTCATTCACCTCTTTCTTCCCGGCGACAGTTGTTCCCGTGGGAACAACGGCAATATTTATTTTTTTGAAGAGGTTAGCCTCCTCGAGAGAAGCCCGAACCCTACTCACTATTTGTTGCAGGACGTCCCGTTCGTTCCGGAATCTTACTTCACGCTTCGTAGGATGAACGTTCACATCTACAGAGTCGGAAGGAATTATCACGAAGAGAACCGCAAGCGGGAAACGTTTAGCGGGGAGCAATTCGCCATAACCTCGCCCAAGCGCATGGGACAAACCGAGACTCTTTACATACCGGCCATTTACGAAAAAATATTGTCCAGTCCGTGTATTCCGAGTAAACTCAGGGGAACTTGCGACCCCGGAAATAACGGTACCTTTCTCGGAACTTGCATTCTCGGGTCCGAGGATTGGCACTAAATCTTTTCCCCATCTCCTGGTCAACACAGCGCTCGACCGAAGGAACATTTGATCTGGGCCGGTCGCGCGAGGAACACTAAAAACATCCCGTCCGTCAGAACGAAATCGGAATGCTACGGAAGGTCTAGACAGCGACAACGCAATCAACAATTCGTGGATGTGACGGGCTTCCGCCGTCGGAGTCTTCAAAAATGCCCTACGCGGCGCACTGTTGTAAAAGACGTTTCTCACAGAAACTGTCGTGCCTTCTCGACAGCCTATAGGGGCTGAAATAGGTTCTTTACCGCCGCGAATACGTACACTCACGCCCTCAAGCTCGCCCCGCGGCTTAGAGACCAAATGCACGTGCGAGACAGCGGCGATACTCGCCAAAGCCTCCCCCCGAAAACCCAGACTTTTCAATTGATAGAGGTCTTTGGTCCGTCTGATCTTGCTGGTGGCGTGTCTTTGAAATGCTAGCATCGCATCTTCCCCATGAATTCCAAGCCCATCATCCTGAACGACAATTTCGTCAAGCCCGCCTTTTACAATGTTCACTGCTATAGATTCCGCCCCTGCGTCTATCGCATTCTCCACTAGCTCTTTAACTATCGAGGCAGGTCGCTCTATAACTTCACCAGCGCGTATTTCCTCTATCGTCTCTTGATTCAAGCGGCGAATCATTGTCATATTTCACACCCTGTTACGGTTTCGCGCGGCGGCCGAACAATCCCAGTTGTGGAGAGTCTGTCTCATCTAAACGCGCACTGCCACTCTTGCGCCCTTCTTTCGCATGCCTTATCTGATCCGCGCTCTTGTCAAGGTCTTTCAATATCATTTCGGCTCTGGCCGTGACGGTTCGAGGAAGGCCCGCCAATCTTGCCACATGAATGCCGTAAGATTGATCAGATGCACCGTCCACCACCTTATAGAGGAATACAACTTCACCCTTCCATTCACGGACAGCAAAAGTGAGATTTCGGACACCAAAGAAAAAGAGCTCCAACTCTGTCAATTCATGGAAATGTGTCGCAAATAACGTTCGAGGCCTGGGACCCTCTTGGCTGATCAAGAATTCAATGATTGCCCGCGCAATTGACAATCCATCGGCACTAGATGTCCCCCTCCCTATCTCATCGAGGAGCAGAAGACTGCGCTCCGTCGCTCCGTGCAATATCTGCGCAGTTTCAATCATCTCGACCGCGAATGTACTCTCCCCGAGCGCAAGATTATCGGACGCCCCTATGCGCGTAAAAATCCGGTCGACTATACCAATATGTGCCTCTTGAGCTGGCACGTATGATCCTGCCTGCGCTAAAATAGCGATGTGGGCACACTGCCGTAGATAGACGGACTTTCCGCTCATGTTTGGCGCCGTCACCAATAGTAATTGTCGTTCCTCTCGATCAATTGTCACATCGTTGTCAACGAATGCTTGACCTACCAGGGTTTCCACTACTGGGTGTCGCCCACCTTTTATCACGAATTCTTGGGTATCTGTCATGCGAGGGCAAACATATCTACGTTCTATTGCAACTGTCGCAAAACTAGACAAAACGTCCAAAACGGCACAAGCCCGCGCCAATGTCTGTACGCCACTAACAGCGCACAGAACCTTCTCACACAAAACAGCAAACATTTCTTTTTCTCGACTGACGGCTTGCTCCTCTGCGCTGATTATTTGCTGCTCCAAGTTCTTTAATGCTTCCGTAACATATCGCTCACCGTTTGACAGTGTTTGTTTTCGAATGAAATAGTTGGGCACTTTATCCGCGTGCACTTTCGAGACTTCCAGGTAGTAGCCGAAGACCCGATTGTAACCTATCTTGAGAGAAGGAATCCCTGTATTCTCGATCTCCCTAGCCTGTATTTCCGCCAGCAAGTTTTTACCGTCCGCCGCCAGAGAACGTAGACGATCCAACGCGGCATCGTACCCGTCAGCAAAAATACCCCCATCCCGAAGATGCATGGGCGGGGCACCTACTATGGAACGTTCTAACACTTGCGTCAGATCCGAAATGTCGGCTCGCAATCGCTGGACCATATCGATACACAAATCGCTATTAGCTCTCTCCATGCAGCCTCTGACGCTAGGCACCTGCAACAGCGAATCTCTAAGAGCGGAAGCGTCTTTCGGATTGGCTACACCGCAGCTGAACCGTGCCACCAAGCGTTCCATATCCTTTACAGACGAAAGGGCCTTGCGTAGACGCGGTAGGAGCCCCTCCGTTTCCACTAATTCCGTGACGGCTGCATGCCGGCGAGAAATGGCTTCTTTTGACAACAAAGGTTTTTGAAGCCAGGCCCGCAATAGTCGTCGGCCCATTGGCGTTTTCGATTTATTTACTGTATCGAAGAGGGTCAAACTGTCCGAGTCCGGATTCACAGATCGAAAGATCTCGAGACTCCGTTCGACAATAGGCCCCAGAACCATCGTTTGATTGAGCTCCCGCTTCTTGGGTAAGGCTACATGCGGAAGCACATCCTTTAGGTTATTTCGTAAAAATTGTAGAACAAGACCAAGAACGATCGTCGTATCCGGATCTAAATCTAAGACCCTCAAGGTATCTAGTCCAAAGAATTTGCGAATAGTGTCTTCACTCTCTATCTGCTCACACTGCCAATCAGGCAGAACGCTTAGAGCCGGAGCCGAATGTCTCGCCTGTAAGCCCCTAAGAAAAGTAGTCTCGGCTAATTCGGCGGTAGTCACCACCTCGTCAGGGGCCAAAGAAGACAACTCCGACGCTATATTCTTGGTACTAGTCTTCCAAAATTCGAAGACGCCGGTCGCCGGCTCCAGTAGCGCCATAGACCAAGAATCTTCCTTCCTAAAAAGTCCGACTAGCGTCGGATTCGACGCATTCGATTCGTTTTCGACATATGTTGACGGCGTAATCACGCGTGTGACCTGGCGCTTGACTAATCCCTTAGCCTCTTTCGGATCCTCCACTTGTTCACATAATGCGACTTTCCTGCCAGCCTTTAGCAATCGCTCGATATACGTTTTGGATGCATGATGCGGCATACCACACATGGGCACTTTTTGACCGCCCCCGCTTCGAGCCGTGAGGGTCAGATCCAACAGCTTCGCCGCAATCGGCGCATCATCAAAGAAAATTTCGTAAAAGTCGCCTAGGCGAAAAAGTACTATGGCATCCTCATGGTGCCGCTTCACCTCCACGTATTGCTGCATTAGCGGCGTCAGTACCATTTCTCCTTACCCATGTAACCGGACATTTGATTCTACTCTCTATCGTCTTTGCCAACCGCCAACCACCCCAAGGGAGCCCTCTTCTCAGCGTAGTTTGGAAAAGGACACTATCTTGTATTTCTCTGAGAAAACAGGACAATCGGCATCACGAATTGCCATGAAGCGAACGGTACCCATAGGAGGCATCCCGAACATGTTTGAGTTAAGTCAAGAACAAAAGCAAATTTTAGCAACAATAAATCGCTTCGTAGAACGAGAAGTAAAACCTGTCGCAAGCGAAATGGAGCATCGTGACGAATATCCTCACGCGCTCGTGGACCGCATGAAGGAGTTAGGATTGTTTGGCGCGATCATCCCCGTGGAATACGGAGGCATGGGCCTCTCCTTCACGACCTACGCGATGATTATAGAGGAAATTTGTCGTGGTTGGATGAGTCTAACCGGTATCCTAAATTCGCATCTATTGTTTGCACACATTTTAGCCTTATACGGTACAGACGAGCAAAAAACCCGAATTCTACCCGCAATGTCCACCGGAGAGAAGCGAGGAGGCCTGGCCTTGACTGAGCCTCATGCGGGTAGTGACGTACAACGTATTCGCACGACGGCGAAGAAGGCGGGCGATACGTACTCCATAGACGGCAGTAAGATGTTTATCACTAATGCGCGCAACGGCAACATGTTAGCAGTAGCCGCCAAGACCAATTCCAGCATAGACCCTCCGCACCGGGGCATCAGTCTGTTCGCAGTGGAAAAAGGCGCCCCGGGCCTTACAGTCAGTCGTGACATAAAGAAATTAGGTTACAAAGGCCTGGATACGTGCGAAATATCATTTGACGCGTTCCGCACTCCAATGAACTCGCTCATTGGGGGTGAAGAAGGCAATGGCTTCAAACAGGTCATGGGAGGACTCGAGGTCGGACGCATTAATGTAGCGGCTCGGGCAGTGGGCGTCGCACAAGCCGCATTTGAAGAAGCAATTCGTTATTCCCAACAGAGAGAAACGTTTGGTAAACCAATATGCGAGCATCAAGCCATCCAGCTAAAACTTGCGGAAATGGCAACAAAAATAGAAGCCTCCCGGCTTCTCGTGAGGCAGGCGGCGGAAAAAAAAGACCGCGGGCAAAGGTGTGACTTACAAGCCGGCATGGCGAAGCTTTTCGCGTCCGAATCTTGCGAAGAAGTTGCCCTCGATGCCATGCGCGTCCTCGGTGGCTATGGTTACACACAGGAATTTCCGGTGGAACGCTTTTATCGCGACGCTCCCTTGATGATTATAGGAGAAGGCACGAGCGAGATTCAGAAGATTGTTATCGCCAAGAACCTCATAAAAGAATACGCGGTATAATCACTACTAAACTAACCGTGCCTATTGTCGGGCTATCATCCGACCCTCCAATTCCTAAAAAGTTTTTCAGGTTTCTGTCACCTAGGTGTCAATAGTGCTCACCGCCCAGACTTGGAATGGCGCGCCTTTTTGTGTATCATGGCTAAAAGACCGCATCCGAAATGCAATCCGCGAAACCTATCTGCAAAGAACAGTCGTCGTCCGCGCGCGGCTGCTTGTTTTCATTATAGTTGATAGACAAATTTACGTCCCATCGCGGCACCTCCTCGGAGCAGTGCATCAAACCTGGAGTACCAAATGCCTACCGCGTTAGAAAAAACTAGAAACATAGGAATAGTCGCGCACGTCGACAGTGGTAAAACGACCGTAAGCGAACGTGTCCTCTATTATACTGGCCTGTCGCACAAAATCGGTGAAGTCCATGACGGCACCGCCGTCACCGATTGGATGCCGCAAGAGCGCGAACGCGGGATCACAATTACCGCTGCGGCCATAACCTGCGAGTGGCAAGACCATCTGATCAATATCATCGATACTCCAGGTCACGTCGATTTCACTACTGAGGTTGAACGGAGCCTCCGTGTCTTAGACGGAGCCATTGTTGTCTTCTGCGGCGTGGGCGGGGTCGAACCACAATCCGAGACGGTTTGGCGTCAGGCCGATAAATACGAAGTCCCAAGGATCGTTTTCATAAATAAGCTCGATAGAGTTGGTGCCGATTTCCACGGTGTCGTCGGTCAAATCGAAAGTCGCCTGGGAGCAAAACCTCTGATCTTGCAATTACCAATAGGCACGGAAGACGAGATGACCGGCGTCATCGATCTTGTGCAAAGGAAAGCACTCGTTTGGGAGGAGGATACGCTCGGGGCGCGATTTCACGAGGAAAATATCCCGGCCTCAATGGAGGACGAGGTAAACAAGTTCCACGATGCATTAGTCGAGACGGTGGCCGATGCTAATGACGCTCTTCTTGAACGATATCTGGGGGGCGAGTCGCTCGGCCCTGAAGAAGTGTTAGCTGCCGTACGCACGAAAACACAGGCCCTCGATGTTGTCCCCGTTTTATGCGGGACGGCCCTACGCAATAAAGGCATTCAACCACTTCTTGATGCAGTCGTAGAATATTTGCCGGCCCCGGTCAGACCTGTTACGGGGCAAAGTTTGGACGGAGAGGAGCACACCTGGAAGGTCGAAGACGACATCGTGGCTGGCCTCGCTTTCAAAACCATGCACGACCCTTATTCAGGCCAACTCACATTCATCCGCTTGTACAGCGGAATATTGAAAACCGGGGACGACATATACAATCCGAGGACCCAACGAAATGAGCGTATCGGACGTTTAGTACGCATGCACGCCGACAAAAAAGAAGATTTAGATTCCGCGTCTGCGGGAGATATCGTCGCTATCGTTGGACTCAAAAACTTCACTACAGGCGATACGATTTCACAAAAACTCCACCCTATGCTGCTAGAGTCCATTTCTTTCAAGGAGCCGGTTATTTCAGTAGCAATTGAACCAAAAACCAAAATTGATTCGGAAAAACTGGGATTAGCACTTCAGCGACTTTCTTCCGAAGACCCTACGCTGGTAATCCAAACAAATCCTGAAACCGGGCAGACAATTTTGTCCGGAATGGGCGAATTGCATCTCGAGGTCATCCTTGACCGGTTGGTAAGAGAATTTAAAGTTCAAGTAAACACCGGTGCTCCACAGGTTTCCTATCGCGAAACGATTACCAAAGAAGCCAACGCCGAGGGGCGCTACGTCCGCCAAACGGGAGGACGAGGCCAATTTGGACACGTTTACCTAAAAATTGAACCCAACAATAACGAAGGGCTAGTCTTCGTCGATAAAATTCGGGGTGGGGCTATCCCACGGGAGTACATATCTTCGGTAGAAAAAGGCGTACGCGAAGCGGCAGAAAACGGCGTAACTTACGGGTATCCGTTACTGAACGCTACAGTTACGCTATACGATGGGGCCTACCACGAAGTAGATTCCTCCGAGATAGCCTTTCACATGGCGGGCTCAATGGGCTTTAAAGCAGCCGTAGGAAAAGCGAAACCTGTGCTTCTCGAGCCGATGATGGAGGTTGAAGTCGTCGTACCTGAGGATTACATGGGCACCGCAATGGGAGACCTCCAATCCCGTCGCGGAAAAGTAACGGAACTCGGAGAACGAGGCAGCGGCCAACGGACCGTTACTGCGCATGTTCCACTCGCGGCGATGTTTGGCTATGCGACCGCGTTACGCTCGCTCACACAAGGCCGGGCCACATACTCAATGGAATTCGATCACTACAACAAAGTGCCCGCGAGCGTCATTGATGAAGCACTCGGGCTGAAAAAAGAACTGGAAGCAAGTTGACCGCGCTTACATTGCACTGACCTTAAGCAGTCTCTCCCCGACTTCACGATGTCCACAGAGCGACAGCCACAAACACATGGGACAATTCGTGGTAAGCTCGGTCTTTCGACCACTTAGCAAATTGTATACCCTTCATCCTTTCTGTTATACGCGGAACGCAACAACTGCGGCCACTAGTTCTTTGCAGAAAACGGCGGGGTGTCCGAACACAAAACAGACCACACTGACTTCTCACCTTCGTACCTGAGAGTACCAACAAAGAACCATGCTTTCCTGCAACTCGGAACGAAGCTCCTATTTTACAGCGGCCTGGTTTGTCGGCTCTGCTCTTACATACGTGTTGCTAGGCACCATGCTGCTTGCCGCTTGCGCTGGGCGAAATAGATCAGCTCCGCCGCCCCCGCGGCCTTTGGTTCGATCGCAACCTCCCGCCGAACCGACGAACACATCGGAAAATCGAGGTACAACACGAAGCCAATCCTATAACGACACAGAGGCCGAATTGGCTTGGGATTTTCTTGCGCGCTTTGACGACACCAATATGCCAACATCTGAGTCTTCTCGGGAAACTCCTGAACCGGTCCGTACTTTTCCGGATCGGCACGACCCTGGCCCTTCGAAGGAGAAGGCCACTACAAAGAAGCCGCTAAGATCCCTACCACCAATCGCGCCTAAGGACAATTCAGAATCATCGGGTTGGCTAGACTGGGTCCCAGGCATTTCCGCTGACTCTTCCAGCGCGGACGTCATTTCGCAATATCAAACGGAAGAGGACTTGTTGAAAGCTGTAGCGGAATTCCAGCGCCTCGCCGATAAAGATACCTACCGCTTTCCCCTACCCAAGGACATTACGGGGGCTAATGTCCACAAAGCGACACTTAGCCGTCTCCTCGACTACGAGGCCCGACACCCGGGCGCTTACCCCATGATCATTGCATTCACCCGTGGTCGTGCCTACGAGGGCCTCCACGCGTATGATTCAGCCGTTGCCCAATTTGCCAAGGTCTCAGAGACTGCGAATCGACTTCAAGATGAGGCCACAACGGCGGTCGCCGCATTACTAGAATTCAGCATGTTAAAAAATAGTACGCCGAATGCAACAACCGCCGTGGAGTACGTGAACGAGCTGGAAAAACAAGGGACGGCGTGGCGTTCGCTTGCGGAAGAATATAGTGACACGCCTTACGAGGGCCTCGCTCTGGAAGAAGAAGAGTTCTTGGACCGCGCGAAAGTTACCTTCCTCGAACTCAATCGGTACCGCATAGTTGACGGCAATGAAAGCGTGCTTTTGGCCTACCAGCAACTACTCGATAAACATCACGAGAGTAAGAATAGGTTTCGGTACCGCCTAGAATTAGCAGATTTCTATGTTAGGCTCGCGCGCGACTATGTTGCGCAAAACGATCCCGAAACTCTACGATACGACGCC
>CAYWPF010000124.1:0-13625 GCA_964460065.1 uncultured Enterobacteriaceae bacterium | reverse complement strand
GGGTAGTATGAAAGACGGGAACGTGGAAGGAGAGGCTCCTGCCCGAGGGCCAGAGTCTTTGTCCAAGCCTCAGCTAGACGTAGGATTCTTCACGAATAATCTAGAGGCCGTACTTGCATTTTGGCGTGACGAGATAGGACTGTCACACGAAGCGCCTGTGCATTTCAATGACACGCTGGTGCAATACAGGCACGCACTAGGTAATACCGTGGTGAAGATTAACGCGGCTAAGGGCGGTGTGGCTGCTGGAGTCCCGACGGGTTATCGTGAATTACTGATCGCCCGAGAAGGGGTTCGTGGTGTGCAGCGCATGCAGGATCCGGACGAAAATCGGATCACGTTGGTCTCGCCTGGGCACCTTGGTGTTCGCGGAATCGGGGTGCGTCTCGGAGTGAGCGACCTAGGCAGGCAGCGGAGGTATTATGTCCAGGCAATGGGCCTTGTCGAGGAAGAACCAGGCGCATTTAGGTCCGGAGATTCGCATTTCCTCGTTGAACAAAATGCTTCAGCGAACGCCACCGGCCATTGGATTAATGCTGGTTTTCGTTATGTGACGCTTCATGTGAAGCGTGTTGATGCGAGCTTCGATGCGATCGTGAAAAACGGAGCAGCAGTTGGTGAGGAGCCGTATTCTATTGGTAAGGTGGCTCGTATTGGGTTCATTAGGGATCCGCACGGAAACTGGATTGAGGTTGCTCAGCGGGCCGCACTGGCTGGCCCGTGGTGGGAGGAGTAGGACGTTTGGAAAATGCTTCTGACTAGAAATGCTGGAGGTTATGTATGAGTAATAGTAAGACGGTACGAGCACATTTAATCGCGGGCGGGTTTCCGGTTGGTTCTTCTGCCGGCCATGATATGGATTATGCCCGGCTTCGGTTGCTACAGCTTTTGCATGAGCAGAGTCGGGTAACGACGTCGGTGACCGGGGACTTTACGGATATCGAAAAATGGCTGCCTGGCTGCCAACTTTTGGTAACGTATGTCGCCGGACCATTTCCAAATGAGGCACAAGATAATTTTCTACGAACATGGATCGAGGCCGGTGGTCGTTGGCTTGGGTTACACGGCACCAGTGGTGGTAAAGCTGTTTCTGTCGATGGTGACCGGCGAGTTCGTCGAATGGTAAAGAGCAATCATCACGGAACACTTGGCGGTTTTTTCTTAAATCATCCTCCGCTTCGTAGGTTTCAAGTACGGGTCGCGAATCGGGAACACGTATTGACGAAGGATTTGCCTGCGTCCTTCGCCGTCATGGACGAGTTATATCTCATTGAACTGCAAGATCCTGACCAAACAGAAATCCTTCTTACGACCGAATTGCAGAAGGATCCGTCACCGAAAGGCTTCGGTTTTGTGTTCGAGCAAGACACCGCCTTACAACCTGACGGGAAAACTCGAGTATTGGGTTTCGCTCGCGAGCTAGGCAGGGGAGGCGTCGCCTATGTTTCCCTTGGTCATTGCCATTCAGACACCAGTAATATGCAGCCCTTCGTCGATCAAAGTGTTGACGAGGCCGGAATCACGCCGCGTGTCTTCCGTGGGTCGTGGGACACGAAGCCGTTTGAGCAATTGCTCCGAAACGGCATCGAATGGGGTTGCGGACAGGTCCAGTGATGAAGCGTGTTATGATCGTGACCGGTGGTGGCCGTGGCATCGGTGCGGCTACTGCAAAAATGGCCGCGGGCCAGGGTTATACGGTGTGCGTCAATTACCAGCGTAATGACACCGCGGCTGGCGCGGTGGTGACGGAGATTCAGAAGAACGGGGGCCGTGCGATTGCTGTGGGTGCTGACGTCGGTGTCGAGCCTGATGTTGTTCGCCTCTTTGCTACGGTAGATAGCGAACTCGGGCCGGTTACCGCGTTAGTCAATAATGCCGGTATTATCGGGCAGAAGGCGGACTTGGTAGACATGGATGCAGCCCGGCTCAGTCATATCTTTTCTATCAACGTTACCGGTAGTTTCTTGTGCGCGCGCGAGGCTATCCGGCGGATGTCCGTTGGCCGCGGTGGAGGGGGGGGCGCGATCGTTAACGTTTCCTCTGCTGCTTCTCACCTGGGATCCCCGCATGAGTACATTGATTATGCCGCCACTAAAGGAGCGATGGACACGATGACAATTGGACTCGCGAAAGAAGTTGCAGCGGACGGTATCCGGGTTAACGCCGTTAGGCCTGGTTTGATTTATACTGAAATACATGCGAGCGGTGGCCAGATTGGTCGGGTTGATAGGCTCAAAGACGTGGTGCCGATGAAACGAGGTGGAAACGCACATGAAGTGGCGAACGCCATTCTGTGGTTGGCGTCTGATGAGGCGTCATATTGTACAGGGACGTTTATTGATGTTTCTGGCGGACGCTAGGAAGAACGCGTAGCGCCCTATGTGTGGATAAGAAAAGGTACCAAACAGGCCCAATAAAAAACTCGTAACGCTAGCGGCGCTGACGGAGGCGCGGTCTGTCGAGGCATTAGAAAACGAAGTTATCATGGTCGCAGAAGATTTCTCTCTTAAAGGTAAAATCGCGCTGATTACGGGTTCCGGGCGCGGACTGGGCCTAGAAATGGGTAAGGCCCTCGGCCGCCACGGAGCGCACGTACTCGTCAACGGGCGCAATCTCAGCAATCTCCAGGCCGCTGTCTCTCGTATCAATGCGGACGGAGGCACCGCTACGCCCCTGGTCTGTGATATTGCGGATGAAGACGCGGTAATGAGCGCGTTTCGGGAAATTCAAGATACCCACGGTCGCTTGGATATTCTGGTAAATAACGTGGGGATGCGTGACCGCAAGCGTTTGTTCGATTTTGAACTAGATACTGTGCGCCGGCTCGTGGACGTGAATCTGCTCGCGCCTTTCAATGTTAGCCGGGCAGCGGGCCAGATGATGATCGAGAACAGTAGCGGACGAATTATTAACGTTACATCCATAGCGGGCCCTATAGCAAATGTGGGGGATGCGGCGTACACGGCCGCAAAAGGGGGGCTGGAGGCCTTGACGCGTGCGCTCGCCGCCGAGTTGGGCCCGTCCGGGATCACGGTAAACGCCGTAGCGCCAGGTTTTTTTGCAACGGAGACAAACAAGAAGCTTACCGCAGACAAGAAAATTACGACCATGTTGAAGCGGCGAACATCACTGGGTCGTTGGGGATCACCCTCGGAAATAGCTGGAGCGGTCGTCTTTCTCGCGTCGCCCGCGGCGTCATACATAACCGGACAAGTGCTTGCGATTGATGGTGGGTTTTTAACGCACTTCTAAACCTTGACTTTTCGCTCGAGTCCCTGGCATCAACAAGGGGGTGGACGACGTTGACTGGGCCGAGCCGACGAAACAAGCGATAGGACTGAGGAGGGACACAGATGACACTGAAGATTACCCCGTTGAGTGATGCACTTGGGGCATCGGTTTCCGGCGTAAATTGGGGACGTCCGGTGAGTGAGGAAAATGTTGACGAAATCAAAGACGCGTTTTTTACCTATCATCTATTGTGTTTGCGTGGAGAGCCTTTAGAGCCTAAGGCGTTTGCTCGGGTAGGACATTATTTTGGTGAACCACAAATACAGTTATTGCGTGACATGCGTGTCGACGACGCCCCGGAAGTATCTGTGTTCAACAGTACGTATAAGAAGGCCGAGGACAAACCTGCTGACCTACTTCTTGACCGCCGCTCCGGATGGCATACTGACGACTCTTATTTCGCTGTCCCGGCAAAAGTGACGCTACTACAAGCACTAGAGATACCGGAGCACGGGGGTGAGACCCGTTTTTGCAATGTCCGGTCCGCATACGAAGACCTATCCGAGAGAATGAAAAAGCAGCTTGATGGACTACGGGCGGTCCACGGGTACGATACTATGCGTGCTCCGGCCCGAGCTATAAAGCGGACGAAACAAGAGGCGGCCGAGACACCGGACGTTGCCCACCCATTGGTTCGGACGCACGATGAAACCGGGAAGAAAGCGATTTATTTTAACTCGAATCGAACGGACCGGATCTTAGATATGGAACGGAAAGAGAGTGACGACTTGTTGGATCGAGTCCATGCTCACATGACACAGACAAGGTATCAATATCACCATCCTTGGCGGGTCGGAGATGTGCTGATGTGGGACAATCGTAGTGTGACACACTCGGTAAATATGGATTTCCCCCCTGGCCAACGTCGAGTCCATCAACGCATTTTGTTGAAGGGCTCGGTTCCAATGTAGTTAGACCCGCCGGATGATAATGCGGATGTAAGGTGGAGCCGGCGCCCCACCTTTTCCTTGCAGACTAAAACTGATTGAGTCCTACAAAGCGCCGTCTCAGTGAAACGCCCAGATACCGCACGGAAGGAAACCGTAAACTTTTATGAAATTTCATGCGATTGCCTATTGCACAGTAGGGACCCGGAAAGAATTAGAACAGGGAATGGCAGGCAAGAAGCCGGAACTCTACCAGAGGATGATTAAGGACCTCCGGGAATATGTGACTGTTTGCGATGAGGCCGGATTTGAGGGATTCGGGCACCCGGAACATCACCTTCAAATTGAAGGTATGGAGGCGACTGGAAGTCCGGGGTTGCTCAGCATGTTCATAGGTCAGAACTCTAAGAATCTGAAGGTGGATGTGTTGGGGTATGTGTTAAATGCACATAATCCACTCCGGGTGGCGGAAGACGTCGCTATGATGGACCATATGCTTGAGGGCCGTCTAAACGTGGCGTTTGTCCGTGGCTATCAAGCCCGTTGGTTGCAGAACTATGGGACGTTGCTGGGTGTGGAGGCCGTGGGGCACTGGAATAAAAAGCAGGAAGCCGACCTTAAAAATCGGCGCGCGTTTGAGGAGAGCGTAGCCGTTATAAAAAAGGCGTGGAGGAATGACACTTTTTCCCATCGCGGCGAGTTCTGGCAGTTCCCTCCAGAGGGTGCCAAAAATCCGCATCCGATGGAAGCGTACACCCAGTACGGCTCAGGTGTGAAAGACGACATGACTATAGAAGAGATAGGAATCGCGCCGCGCCCCTATCAAACTCCGCACCCTCCGCTTTATGCAGGATTTACCCATAACACCGAATCCATTCGCTACTGGGGAAGAGAAGGTGGGAAGCCTATCGTGATCGTCCTGCATGAAGAGCTCTGCGCGCGTCTCCAGGGGGTGTACCGGGAAGCCGCGGAGAAGGCGGGCCGAAATGTGAAACCAGGTACCGAGTTGGCGCTAGGGGGTCAGTTGGTCCTAACCGAGAATGCGTCCGAAGTGCCCCAGATTATGGAAGACACTCACTGGTTTTGGGAAAAGTGGGGCATCCCCTTCGGCTTGGGCGTTGCAGAGCCACTAATCGGCGATCCGGACTCGATAAGTCGTAAAATTGAGCTAGCACAGAGGATCGGAACCGACGAGATGTTTTTCCTCCTGGGAGATGGCCTCTTGCCCAGGGATACGATTCTGCGCAGCTTCGAATTGTTCGCTGAAAAGGTAATGCCTCGCTTTTCCTGAATGGTTGGTCCGATGGTATCGTGACGAGGTAGCAAGAAGCCAAAATCGGGTGCGCCATTAGGGCAGCGGGTCCGTAATAAGGAATACACTCTCACAAAAAGAAGGTTGTACATGAGCACATTCAACGTTGAGGGTCTGCGTGATTCGAAGGGTCAAGGGCCGGTAACTATGATCAACTTGATCAAATACCGCGATGTTTCCCTCGATGGAAACAGTACTGGTAGGGAAGCATACGCACGTTACGCTAAGCCGGTTCAAGCCCTTGTGGAAAATCGTGGTGGGAAGGTTTTGTGGGCTGGCCCGGTCGGCGAGGCGGCTTTGCACGAGGGCGGGGATGCCGATTGGGATTGGGCCTTGCTCGTTTATTACCCAAGCCGGGAAGCGTTCATTGATATGGTAGAGAGTCAAGAGTTTCTGGAGGCGAACGAACACCGGTTGAATGGAGTCGCGAAGCATATGATAATGGCGTCTCGGACGCTTATGTTGGAGCAATTGCCGGGAGAGAAAAACTAATACCCTGTTAACGGGTGAAGCTTTAATCTAAGGAGTAAAGAGATGACTGATGCGAATGCCCCCAAAGATCTTCCTGGGTGGATTTCTGACCACCTCAAACGGTATTTGGAAACTGAAGGCGCAGACGGTCACATGTGGGACTCGGGACCCGTAGGCGGCCCTGGCCTTTTACCCACACTCCTATTAACCACTACCGGCCGGCGCTCGGGGAAGTCCCTCACGCTGCCGTTGATCTACGGCGAAGCTGGCGGGAACTATGTGGTGGTAGCGTCGAAAGGCGGAGCACCCAACCACCCAGGCTGGTATTTAAACCTTGCTGCTAACCCGGATGTCGCCGTACAGGTGGGTGCGGATCGCTTCCCGGCCAAAGCGCGGACGGCGAATGGTGATGAGCGCACAGCGTTATGGACGCAGATGGAAGTAATCTACCCACCGTACAATGATTACCAGGGGAAAACCGAGCGCGAGATTCCTGTGATCGTACTAGAACCCAGCCGCCGCTAAGAGCGACTCCTGTTTAATTGACGAAGGGAAAAATATGCAAGATCGAGTTGACAACTTTTTAGACGAGGCAGCTATCCGACAGGTTATCGACCGTTACTGTCATGCAGTTGATCGGGGCAGCGCAGATGATGTGGCTCAACTGTTTCATCCTAAGGGCCGATTGTTAGTCGGTCTTGAAGACAATGACGGGCACCATGGCCGGGAGGCTGTCAAAGAATGGTACGCCAGCTACCATAGGCACTTTCGCTCGCGCTTGAGCTACCTGAGACACAAGATCTCTAACATACAAATCAGGCTCGATGGGGACAAAGCCGAAGTCGTATCTTATATGGATGCTGATCTCATAGCGAAAGACGAAACCACGGTCAGGCATGCCATTGGCCGCTACGACGATCAGTTTGTTCGCGAAGGGGACACCTGGTATTTTAGCGAGCGTTCCATAGTGGTATACCATGCCGACGAAAGATTGCCGGAACTGATGAGTACGGACTAGAAAGGGTTACCTTGCCGGCGCAGGATTATGAGACATTCGGAAGCCACGCCCAGCTGGTCTTCGGGCTTGAGGATCTTGAGGTGGTTTATTTCGAGAGAGAGCTCATATTTGACGTTTGTACTTTAAGTTCGCGGACGTTCCAGGGAGGGCCTTACGGATGCCAATATTCGAGAATGACGAAACTAAGTTGTATTATGAAGACTATGGATCCGGGTTTCCCATTTTGTTAATCGCCCCTGGGGGAATGCGGTCGGCGGTTACATTTTGGGACCGGGTGGCGTGGAACCCCATTGAGCAGCTGTCTCCTCAATATCGGGTGATAGCTATGGACCAGCGGAATGCAGGCCAATCGACGGGCCCAATTGGGGCGGATGATAGTTGGCATACCTATACCCAAGACCAAATTTCCCTGATGGATCACCTCGGCATCGACGCATTTCACGTGGCTGGAATGTGTATTGGCGGTCCATATTGTATGGGCCTCATCGAGGCTGCACCAGAACGTGTTGTTTCTGCAATCCTCTTCCAAACCATTGGGTTTTCAGAAAACCGACAAGCGTTTTACGATATGTTCGATGGATGGGCGGAAGAATTGAAGCCATCCCGTCCAGAAGTCGCGCCCGAAGCTTGGGAGTCGTTCAAGGAGAATATGTATAGCGGTGAATTCTTGTTCAATGTGTCACGCGATTTTGTTTCCGCGTGTACGACTCCGTTCCTGGTGTTGTTGGGGGACGATCTCTATCATCCGCAAGTTACGTCGCGAGAAATCGTAGACTGCGCGCCCAATGCCCGGCTGATAGAACAATGGAAAGAACCAGAGCACCAGGCAAGAGCGAAGGAAGCTATAGAAATATTTCTGAAGGAGAATACTCCTTCGGAATAAGGGGGGCCTCGGCGCCTTCATTTGGAGGGAGACTGAGGCCCGACATAATCCATCTAGTTTAAAATCACAGCCTGCTTGTCGCCGGGCTGGGGTGAAAAGTCTCTAGCTGGCTCCATGCCGGGGAGGCGGCACCCCGTTGAGCCAATAGTTGCCGATGGCATGGTACTTCCAACGGACGGGATCGTGGAGCGTGTGGGTTCGTGCGTTACGCCAATGTCGGTCGAAGTTGGATTCCGCCAGGGTAGACCGGGTCCCGGCTAACTCAAAAAGCTTGTTGGTAGCCAGAATAGAGATCTCAGTCGCCATAGCTTTTGCCTCGGCGGTTGCTACTGACGCTTCTGCTACCGTCTGTTCCGCGGGGGCCCCGACGGCGGCGTCGACAAAGCGTCCAGCGCGTTCGAGTAATGCGTCGGCGGCGTGTACTCGGACTTCTAATTCGCCAATCTGATAAATGATGTAGGGGTCCTCGTATCCGTGGTCTTGACCGCTATCGATCCACGGGCGTGTATGTTTTCGAACAAAAGTGATGGTGTCCTCAATTGCGGCGCGGGCGATGCCGAGATCGACGGCAGTGTGAAATAGCTGAGCGACGGGTCCCATCGGCGTGGGACGGGCGAAGGCTGCCTGATGGTCAATAACGTTATTGGGAAGGACGTCGACGTTCTCAAATACTGCCGTTCCGGAAGCGGTCGTCCGTTGGCCAAAGCTCGACCAGTCATCAAGGATCGTAAGTCCGGGAGCGTCTCTCGAGACGAAGGCGATGATGACCCGGTCTTCGTCGTTTTTGGCCACGACGGGAACCCAATGGGCAAAGAGTGCACCCGTGCAGTAGAATTTACGACCGTTCAAAACTAACTTACCGTCCTTATTAGTCAGCCGTGTCTCGAAATCAAAAACGGTTTTGGTACCCAACTCGACGAAAGCATTACCGAAGCGGTCCCCTCTAAGTACCCGGCTGAAGAAATATTCCTTTTGTTGGTCCGTTCCGTCAAGCCGCAGAGCCTCAATCATGTAATAGTGATTCTGCGGTATCTGTCCTAGACAAGAGTCGGCCTTTGAGACGATGGTAGCCACCTCGGCGGCGGTGGCGAAGGAAAGGCCTGGTCCCCCGAATTGGCAGGGTATCGTGATGCCCCATAATCCACTCTGCGAAAATTCATCTAGCTCTGCCTTCGGAAGTCTTCTTTCCCGGTCCCGAGATGACGCACCGGGGGCAAAGCGTCCCGCTAGATCATGTGCGATAGCCATAGCTTCATCTTCGGTTCGAACTATGTGGGCCGGTGAGTTCACCCGCTCCATTGGCAGTGCTATGCGTACGGCATCCTCGACAGTATTTTCGCTCCTAGTATTCATTCAAACTCCTTGTTGAGTATAGATGCAGCCTTACAACCATGCGTGTCGCGGTGGAGTAGCGGCGTTTAGGTAGTAATTCCCGACGGCTTGATACTTCCATCTTACGGGGTCATGTAGGGTATGTGTTCGTGCATTTCGCCAGTGCCGGTCAAGCTGATATTCAGACAAGGTGGATTTAGTCCCGGCTAACTCGAATAGTTTGTTGGTAGCAGTCAAGGCAATTTCCGTTGTTAGGATTTTTGCCTCGGCGACGGCAATGGACGCTCGCGCCACGGAATCGGTAGTGGGGTCAGCTATCGTCAAGTCTACGGCTTTGCCAGATTGCGCCAGGATGGCTTCGGCGGCATGCATCTGCATCATTAAACGGCCGACATCGGAGATTGTATACATATCTTCGTAGCCGTGTTCTTGTCCGCTGTCGATCCAAGGACGGGTGTGCTTTTTGACGAATTCGATGGTTGCCGAAATAGCCGCCGACGCGATGCCTAAGTCTACCGCGGCATGAGGAATTTGCGCGACAGGGCCCGCGGAAGTGGGCCTGTCGAACGCCTTGTAGGCAGGTATGACGTGGGTTGCAGGCACGTAGGCATTTTTCAGAACTACAGTTCCGCTCGCCGTTGTTCGCTGGCCAAAACTTGACCAGTCGTCGGTCACAATAAGTCCGATATTGTCCCGCTCCACAAGCGCGATGTGTGTAAGTCCGGCTTCGTCAGTGACCGATACGGGGACCAAGTGGGCCAAGAGAGCTCCTGTGCAGTAAAATTTTTCGCCAGTTATGGTGTAACCTTTGTCTTGATGACGTATCTGTGCATCGAAGTGCCCTGCCGTCTTACTTCCTTTTTCAGAAAATGCATTGCCGAGGCGCAGCCCATTGAGCACCTCACCAAAAAACATTTGTTTCTGCTCCTCGTCAGCACAGAGGCGAATTAGGTCGAGTACGGCAATATGATTCTGCGGTATTTGCGCTATGGATGGATCTGCGGCGGCTATAATCCTGATGACCTCTGCAACAGTCGCGTAGGAGACTCCTGCTCCGCCATACTTTTTCGGGATCGTTATTCCCCACAAACCACTTTGAGAGAATTCATCTAACTCCTTTAGGGGTAAATGCCTTGTCGCGTCGCGGTTGCCTGATCCTTTAGTGAATCGCCCCGCCAGCCGTAACGCTATGGAGATCGCTTCGGCGTCGTTTTGAACGATGTCAGCGAGTGATGTTGGCCGTGTTGGCCCTTTGGCCTCCAAACCCGATTGCTTTGTCGTCTGTATCGTCATACTTGGCTACGTCCCCTGTTCCTCGATTTGGTGAGCGGCGAATGTTATACGAAAACGTGCGTTGTGAGCAATGGGAGCTTACGTCCGGAGGACCTGGGAAACATGTTCTGACTGATGCCTTCGAGAGGATTGAAGACGCGGCGGTCACGGTTGCAGTCATGAGACGTTTACGCAAAGTTGCTTCCGTTCTTTGTCAGCGTCCCGCATTCTCAAGGTGGTAAATAGGGAGAGGGCTATGCGTGAAAGAGGCAGATTACATGGAAGTTCCGCTGTTGTTACAGGCGCTGGGAGGGGTATAGGGAAGGCGATTTCGCGGGCTTTTGTGAGTGAAGGCGCAAAGGTTGTTCTGGCCGCTCGGACGGTCGCGGAGATCGAAGAGCTTGCCGGCGAACTGACGGCTACGGGTGGTGACGTCATCGCAGTCGAATGTGACGTTACCGGTCCTGCACAAGGCGAACTACTGGTTCAAAAGGCTACGCACGCTTTTGGGTCGGTGGACGTCCTAGTCAATAACGCCGGTATAACCAAAATAGCGAAATTTTTGGACTATGAAGTTGAAGATTTTCAACGCGTCATGGACGTCAACTTCATGGGGCTAGTTCGAATGACAAAAGCATTTCTTCCTGTGATGCTGGAAGCTGGAAAAGGACGGGTCATCAACATAGCCTCTACAGCCGGGAAATATGGGTCAATGTACCAGAGCGCGTACAATTCGTCCAAGCACGCAGTTGTGGGACTCACAAAATGCTTAGGACTTGAGACCGCTAAGAGTGGGGTAACTGTGAACGCGATTTGTCCGGGCTTCGTGGATACTCCGTTGGTCGAAAATCAGAAACCTCATTTTGCGCGTGCGGCTGGAATACCCGAAGACGCGGCCGAGAGCATGCTGCTTCAGCGCGTACCGATGGGGCGTTTTGTCGAACCGGAAGAGGTAGCGCACCTTGCCGTTTACTTAGCGTCTGGAGAGTCTGCTGCCATGACCGGCCAGGCACTGACTATTTCGGGCGGTCTCATTTTGGTCTAAGCAAGCCGGATGAAACTACTACGATGGCCGGTGATCACGGCGATAATTCTCGGTAAAAGGGGTCACAGAGGGTCGAAGAAAATGCAAAGCGGCGGCGTTGGTGAAACCTAGTGTGTACATTTTGACGTGGCCGCCTGACCAACGACGCTTTGGTGTCTGGAGCCTTTTGACAATACAATTGGACGTTGAGGAAGTGGTGCCTTTAACTTTAAACAACGGTGGGTCCGCCCTTACGCCCCAGCAACAACCAGGCTAGGTTGGCGCCGAGTAAGAGAACGTCATTAGCCTTAGAAGGCCCCCGAACGAGGAAAACTTTATGGAAAACAAACGGTCGATCGAGAAACACTACGGGCGAGGAGGTATACGAGATGCAATTCTGGACGCGTTATCTCGTGCGGGCAAAGATCTGACGCGGCTAACCCCAATTGACCTGGCACCGGTTGACGAATTCCATATTCGGGGCAGGGACGCGACCGTGGAGCTTTCCGGCCGTGCTGGTTTTGATTCTGGGCAGGACGTTTTGGATGTGGGATGCGGGCTTGGGGGGTCGGCAAGGTATCTTGCCACAGAGTATGGCTGTCAGGTCACTGGTATAGATCTAACGCAGGAATATGTCGATCTTGCAACCGACCTCGCCCAAATGGTTGGTCTCGAGGAGGCGGTTACGTTTCAGCAGGGAAGTGCGCTAGAGCTTCCCTTCCCTGATCGGCAATTTGATATGGTTTGGACGGAACACGCCCAAATGAATATCGAAGACAAAGTGGGTTTCTATGGTGAAATAGCACGGGTTTTGAAGCCGGGCGGTAGATTAGCATTTCACGATATTTTCGAGGGGACGGGCGGTGAGCTTCGGTATCCAGTGCCATGGGCCGAGGACAGTTCAATTAGCTCTCTTACTCCTTTGAGGGGTATGCGAGACCTTCTCGAGAGTGTCGGGTTGCTCGTTGTTCAATGGGTGGACAAGAGCGCACACTCGCAGGAGTGGTTCGAGGCAATGACGGAGCGGATCAAGGTTTCCGGACCTCCACCCGTCGGATTACACTTATTAACGGGGAAAACTGCTGCGGAGAAATTTTCCAATGCCCTTATAAATATAAAGGAAAAACGAATAGTCGTCCTCCAGGGGGTACTTGAGCGGTCCCGCAGCTAGGTCTGGCTCGAACCAGGGCGGTTCCGCTAAAGAGAAAGGGGTAAACTCCAAATTTGTTTTGTCTACTTCCCCCTGAGTGGCGCGTTAGGCCCGGGCTCGCTTATTCTAAGTCCATTCTATAAGCTTTGACTGCGTTGTCGAATACTATTTTCCGTGTGATGTCTTCCGGGACGTCGTTAAAGTCTTTTTTGATCCACTGACGAGATTCGGGCCAAGTAGAGTCAGTGTGCGGAAAGTCTGAGGCCCACATGTAGTTGTCTTCACCGAAAATTTTGTATGTTGCAGGTCCGACCGGATCGTCCTGAAACGTTGCCCATACCTGTCGTCGTACGTAGTCGCTCGGCTTCATCGGCAACGGTTCCTTTTCGAGTGCGTGAAATTTTTCATACGCATGATCCATCCGGTACATGAAATGGGGGAACCATCCCGTATCATTCTCAGCAGAGACGATCTTTAATTTTGGAAACCGTTCCAAAACGCCTCCAAAGACAATAGTCGAAAGTGAGCGTTGGACCTCGTGAATGATGTTCATATAGAATAAACTGATCTGGGAGAAATCGACACGGCTTTCTTTGCTTTTACCAGTGATGACGTGGAGGGAAAGAGGCATTTGCAATTCGGAAGCGGCTTGCCAAAAAGGATCATATTCTCGACTACTATAAGGCTTTTCCTCTGGCGGAGATCCCCAAATCATAGCGCCCCGCATTCCCTTTTTGTGTGTCCTTTCCAGTTCTTTTATGCCTTCGTCGATGTCTTCTAGGGAAACGAGACTAATCCCGTAAAGGCGTTTAGGATCGTGGGAACAAAACTCTGCGACCCAGTCGTTGTAGGCATAAAAACAGGCCCTCTGCAGGTCTGCGTCGGGAAGCCCAAAAAGTGGCATACCTAGAGTCGTGGGGAAAAAATAAGAGAGGAAAACAACAAAATAAAAGAGAAAGAAAAAAAAAAAAAGGGGACAACACAA
>CAYWPF010000123.1:0-2603 GCA_964460065.1 uncultured Enterobacteriaceae bacterium | reverse complement strand
CAATGCGGCCGACATACTAAAAGACAGTTTGGCACAGCTTGAAGAGGTCGCTCTGCTGTTTCGGAAGTATGCTCAAAAGGCCATGGTGAATCCGGATAGACTTGAAGAGGTCGAACAGCGCCTTTCCCTAATCACTGGACTCAAGAAAAAGTATGGGGCGGATGTAGACGCTGTCCTGCGCCGCGCTGATATACTTGAAAAGGAATTCCAAACGACCATGGTTGGGGATGACACCATCGTTGCAGCGCGAAAGGCCGTTGACGTTTCCGCGGAAACTGCGTGGAAGCAGGCTCGAATGCTCTCTAAGCATAGGCTAAAAGCAGCTGAAAAACTAGAACAAAGTATCCAAAAAGAGTTGGGCTTACTTGGAATGCAAGGCGCGCAGTTTGACATTCGATTCATACAGAACACCAAGGGAGAGGACGGTAGAGACCCATCGTCGCCGCTCTTCAGAGCGGGGCGAAAGCTACACGATCGAGGATTTGATGAGATTGAGTTTTACTTATCCGCAAATGTTGGCGAAGCTCTCCTTCCGTTGGTTGAGGTGGCGTCAGGGGGCGAACTGTCCAGGTTGATGCTCGCGGTGAAGGCTCTTAATGCAGCGGCGGAGAAGACGCCAACCATGATTTTTGACGAAGTTGATTCCGGAATCGGTGGTGCTGTAGCGGAGGTCGTGGCGAGACGCTTGAAAGCTCTTGCTACCGATCATCAGATTATTTGCGTCACGCACCTTCCCCAGATAGCGGCATTTGCTGACTGCGCGTATCTAGTGACTAAAACAACCAAAGACGGTCGAACGATGTCTTCCGCGAAACGTCTGACAAGGTCAGAAAGGGAGGGCGAGTTAGCACGGATGATAGGGGGCGTGAAAATCACAACTGAAGCGCGAAAGCTTGCAAAGGAAATGTTAGGTGGGGCGCGACGTAAATCGTAATACGTGAGTTTCGAGGATGCTAGCAACGTAGGGTTGTGCCAGCCAAATAATGCTAAGTAGTGGCTTGCAACGACGCCATGGAGTGGCTTAGGTTGAAGGGGCTGTAGTTCGAGGTGACCGGCGGACCCTAAACAAGGGATAATTATGGATAAAAAATTAATCCTTTCGCTTTATCGGCAGATGATCCGTATCCGCCGCTTCGAAGAGGAAGCTGCGCGATCTTACTCTCGTGGTAAAATCGGTGGCTTCCTGCATCTATATAACGGACAAGAGGCTGTAGCTGTGGGTGCCATGTCGGCCGCTCTTCCGACAGACTATATCGTCGCAACATATAGGGATCATGGCCATTATTTGGCACGCGTAGGTGACATGAAGGCGGCCATGGCCGAGCTGTTTGGAAAGGCCGATGGCTGTGCGAAAGGTCGTGGCGGTTCAATGCATTATTTCAATATAGAAAGAAGATTTATGGGCGGGCATGCCATAGTGGGCGGCCACGTGCCGATAGCAGCCGGGATAGCTTTCGCGTCGAAATATCGGGCGGAATCAGATGTAACGCTGTGTTTCTTTGGAGAAGGAACGGCCAACATGGGCGCGTTCCATGAAGGGTTATCGCTGGCCTCTTTATGGAAGTTGCCGGTAGTCTTCATCTGTGAGAACAACCTCTATTCCATGGGTACTCCGCTTTATAGAACTCTGTCGGTCGAAGACGTTGCTGTCAGAGCGGCAGGTTATCCAATGGCCCAGGAGATAGTGAATGGGGACGACGTTCTTGAAGTACGGACTGCTGTTCAACACGCTCTCAGTCGGGCACGAACGGAGAGTTTGCCTATCCTGATTGAAGCGAAGACTTACCGATTCCGTGGCCATTCGATGTCTGATCCTGCGAAATATCGAACTAAGGAAGAAGTAAAGGAATGGATGGAACGTGACCCTATACGACTGCTTGGCGAAAGAATCCAGAGCCTAGGAATCGCTACGGAACAGCAATTAGAGAGCATCGACGATGAGGCTAAGCAGGAAGTTCAAGTGGCCGTCGCATTTGCAGACGAGTCGCCCCAACCGGACCCAGAAACACTGTTGGAGAATATTTATTGCGATTCAGACTTCCGAGTAAATAGTAACGAGTTGGCGGAGAATGAAAGCAATCGAAAAAAAGTGGACGCGTAGTTCACTCGCGGACGGACTAGCATGAGAGAGTTGACGTATAGACAGGCTCTGCGAGAAGCAATGATAGAAGAAATGGAGCGCGATGAGCGCGTCTTTCTCATGGGCGAGGAGGTGGGGCACTACAATGGTGCCTACAAGGTCTCTGAGGGCCTGCTAGATCGCTTTGGGGAACGGAGAGTGGTTGATACGCCGATAGCCGAAGCCGGGTTTGCGGGCGTAGGGATAGGTGCTGCCATGGTTGGGCTCCGGCCTATAATTGAATTTATGACATGGAATTTCTCCCTCTGTGCTTACGACCAATTAGTGAACAATGCGGCGAAACTGCGGTACATGTCGGGAGGACAGATCAGGCTCCCTATAGTGTTCCGGGGGCCCGGTGGTGCTGCTCACCAACTGGCCGCCCAACACTCCCAGGCTGTGGAAAGCCTGTATGCCTATGTTCCGGGGGTAAAAGTGGTTGCGCCGTCGACTCCGGCTGACGCGAAGGGGTTGTTGAAGACGG
>CAYWPF010000122.1:0-52678 GCA_964460065.1 uncultured Enterobacteriaceae bacterium | reverse complement strand
GCGTCGTCCGAGGGGCAGGTTATGAGTGTAATTCGGGTCCTTGTCAATATTTCTACTAGGCTCGTATTTGCTTCAATTCTTTAAAGCTGGCCGAATTTTTTCCTCGAGTATCTCGATGTTACCAAGATACTCGGTTGTACTTTGATAGCCTTGGGTGTGGACGATATGATCTACCCCAACTGCAGCGAACTGGAGGGCATAGTCTATCGCCTTGGGTGGGTCGTGTATCGGCAGAGTCTTCATGGCTATGACTTCGGGTTTCGCTTTGCCGGTATCTGCGGCCAGTCTTCGTAGCTGGATGATGTCCGCCTTCAGCGCATTCGGTTCTATGCCAGCCGGAATCCATCCGTGACCAAATCGAACAGCTCTTCTGAGACAGTGCGGACCGTTTCCTCCGACATAAATGGGCGGGCAGGGAGGATGTGGCCGAAACAGAAATGGTTGGCCGTTGGCTTCGGCCGTATCGTTGCTGTCGAAGCATTGTCGGATAAAAGACAGTGTGTTGTCGGTCAATTCTCCCCGTCGGCGGAAGTCGATCCCGAGGGCCCTGAACTCTTCCTTCATCCATCCGACGCCGATCCCTAAACGGAGACGACCACCTGATAGTTCTTGCACCGTTGCTGCTAGTTTCGCCGTCGGCAATGCGGGCCGGTATGGGATGAGGACGACGGCCGTCCCGAGGCCTATCCGACGCGTCACCGAAGAGAGGAACGCGAGGGTGGCGAAAGGATCCAGGTTGCGCCCGTCCGCAAAATCGGGGACCCCCGCCGGCATTTGCAGATCCGGTGGTATGGCAATGTGGTCGTTAATCCATAAAGAATCGAGTCCGGATTGGTCCGCCGCACGAGCGCAATCCCTTAGGACGGTAGGTGTGGACAGGGGCCCCCAATTACGTAGGTTGATGCTTAGTTTCACTTGGATTCCTTTCTTACGCTGGTGTGGTCGCAATCCTACGGGTATGGAGGGTCGTGTCTACCCGTGCCGGTCCTCTCGAACCCACTGTTGTTTAACGCCCTTGCGCGGTCTGGCATTTTGAATAGTTCGGGAGTAGAAGTGACTCTCACGGTATCCAGGATGACAGGATGAAGGGAAGCGATATGGATATTGAGAAACTCAAAGGGATATTACGGGAGAAACAGACCCCAGCAGAATTCGAGCCGCCCGTAGAGGCCATGCGGAAAAGTATGGAAAAACTCGCGTTCCCTGCGGCGGATGACATAAGGTCTGAAAAGGTGTCGGTGATGGGAATCGACGGGGAGTGGGTTCGGGCGCCGGCTTCTAGATCGGAACGTGCGATACTTTATTTACACGGTGGTGGGTACGTAATCGGATCCTGCAACACGCACCGTGCCCTCGCAGGGGAGATTGCCAGGGCAGCAAAAGCGTCAGTGCTACTGATTAACTACCGAATGGGGCCAGAGCATCCCTTCCCGACAGCGGTTGATGATAGTGTGATGGCGTTTGAGTGGCTACTCGACAATGGGTACAAAGGCGTCGACATCGCACTGGCTGGGGATTCTGCGGGTGGGGGTCTTGCGCTTGCCACTCTAATCGCGTCTCGCGATCGTGGCCTGGGGGTGCCAGCTTCGGGTGTCGCGATTAGCCCATGGGCAGACCTAACCTGTTCCAATGAAGCGTACCAGAGCAAGGCGGCAGATGACCCTATGGTGACACCCCACGGGCTGCGAAGAATGGCCAGACTATACCTGGGTGAAGGAAACGCAAAGCATCCTTACGCCTCCCCGAATTTGGCGAATTTGGCCGGTCTACCGCCGTTGCTGGTGCATGTCGGGAGCGACGAGATTCTGCTAGACGACGCCGTTGCGTTCGAAAAGAAGGCACGAATTGCAGGGGTAGATTGTGTGCTCGAAGTATGGGACGACATGATCCATGTCTGGCATGCTTTCCACCCTATATTGGATGAAGGGAAGGCCGGCATTCAACGGATAGGAGAATTTCTCCTCTCGAAATGGAGGAGTGCGTAGTGTCGGTGTTATACAAAGGGTCGCAGTTCCGCCATCAAAGGGAATGCTTCGATATGCAATAATTGTTTCGAATGTCGTGACTAGAAACGGTAGGAGTGAAGCTTGCAGATGCGTACAGATAAAATCTCTCAGTTTAATGAAAAGCAACGAGAAGCATTCGACAACGTGTCCGACCGGTTCCTTTCCGATTTGCCCATCGACGTCTGCGAGAGGATGGGCGCTATCGTTTCGGCTGCCGATATTGCCGAAGGTGAGGATGTACTGGACGTAGGCACAGGGACGGGCGCGCTCATACCCGACATTCGTAAGTTTAAGCCTGGCTGCGTGTACGCCTGTGATCTTTCCGGCAAAATGTTAGAGCATTTGCGAGGCCGGTATCCAGGAGTCGAGTGCCGTCAGTGTGATATTCGGGATCTGAGTCTGGACGATGCCAGTATTGATGTCGTGTTCATGAACGGCATGTACGGAAATATAGCCGATAAGCCCGGGGCCATGCGAAACATTGTGCGCATGTTACGTCCAGGCGGCCGGGTAGTAATCAGCCACCCGGAGGGAAGGGCGTACGTTGAAGGATTAGTGCGATCAGAGCCATTTCCCATTACACCACTACCATCCAGTGATGAGGTGCGTGGATTTTTTGGGTCTTTTGGTCTTTCCGTCCAGCAGTACACGGACGAACCGAGGCTCTTGATCATTGTAGGAAATCTGACGTAACCCTGTATGAGCGTCACGTCGAGACGACGCGCTGTTTTCTCTATCCGTGCGTTTCCAGGAAATAATCGATAAGTCGACGCGAAATACTAATCTGGCCTGGGATCGAAGGCATTGCCGATGGACTGAACCATTCCGCCTCCGCAATTTCAATTCCATCCACTTGTATCTCGCCGCTCGCGTATTCCGCCGTGAACCCTAGCATAAGAGAATTGGGAAAAGGCCAGGGTTGGCTAGAGAAATAACGGATATGGGCCACGTCGATCCCGACCTCTTCCTTAATCTCTCTCGCGACACATTCTTCTATTGTCTCACCTGGCTCCACGAAACCAGCCAGGACGCTGTACATTTTTTTTGGAAAATGTGGCGATCGCGCCAGTAGGATCTTTCCGTCCCGCTCAACCATCACAATGATCGCAGGCGATAGGCGCGGAAAACTGAGGAGTTTGCATTTAGGGCATTGTTTCGCGCGCTCGTCCGTCTTGGTCTCGTTCTTTCCGCCGCAACGCCCGCAGTACTGATGAGTTCTGTCCCATTCCACAATTTGCACGGCACGGCCGCCCAGAACGAAGAGGTCCTCGTCTATTCCGGCGTGTGCCTGCCTGAGGTCCTTAAACTCGAGGTTGTCCATGACGGTGTCGTCGGGCAAGTCAACGGCAAAACACGCGTTATTGTTGTAACGTCCCAGATAATGACGCGTCCCCGAAGCAATGCCGATCTCCTCAAAGTTATCCATGAAGGGCACTTCGAAGGAGTCGGCCGTCTTTTGCAAGAGAAGCTGGTTCCGGTGGAACCCGAACCACCACGCGGGACCGGAGAGGTTTGAAGGAGGCGTGATCTCTGACACAAACGGTTTTTTCATCCCAAAGATAGGTTGGCCGTGGTAGTGCGGGCCGATGTTCGAAGACATAGCGGATTCCTCCATTCACTGGGTCTCAGGCAACAATAGCAAAAACGTTATGGACTGTATTCCCCGGGGTTCAATACGCTGATATACGTTGGGGGCCACGCGGTTGCCTCGGGGTCGGAACGAACAGACGCGGGCTATTATATTATGGAGCTTCATTATTCCCAGAAAGATCAGAAATTTCGGAGAAGTGTCAGGACCTGGATCGATTCAAAGTTGCCGCCAGACCTCCGTCAAAAAGTGCTTCTGTATGACCAACTCGAACGGGAAGATTATCTCAGGTGGCACAGGATCCTGGCAAAGCAGGGTTGGGTAGCGCCGCATTGGCACGCACAATGGGGCGGTACTGATTGGACCGTCACGCAGCGTTACATCTTTGAGGAAGAATGCGCGGCCGCGGGTTGCCCGATAATACTCCCCACGGGGATCACGATGTGCGGGCCTGTTATTCAGCAGTTCGGCACGGAGGATCAAAAAAGGCGATTCCTTCCCGACATATATGACGGCCGTGCGATATGGTGTCAGGGGTATTCGGAGCCGCGTGCTGGTTCAGATCTGGCGCCATTAATTACTACGGCTACAAGGCAGGGTGATGAGTTCGTGGTATCCGGTAAAAAAATTTGGACTACGTGGGCTCATTTTGCCGATTGGATGTTTTGTTTGGTGCGTACCGATCCGAACGCGACAAAGAAACAACACGGGATATCTTTCCTGCTAATTGACATGAAGAAGCCGGGGGTGACCGTGCGGCCCTTCGAACTCATGAGCGAGCCTCACGAGATCAACGAAGTTTACTTGGACGAAGTGAAAGTACCGTTCGAAAACCTCGTCCACGAAGAAAACGATGGATGGACGGTGGCAAAGTACCTGCTCGGTTATGAAAGACTCCTGACCGCTGAGGTGGGCCGGTCCAAACGTGATCTTGCTCGGGTGAAACAACTTGCGGCCAGCGGTGGTGGGCACATGTCGAAACTAACCCCGCGGTTCGGTAACCGTGTTGCTCGGGTGGAAAGCGACTTGATGGCTCTCGAACTCGCGAATTTGCGGTTTCTCGACCGGTTGGAAAGAGGAGGCCGGCTCGGGGCGGAGGGCTCACTTTTAAAGTTACGAAGTACCAAGATTCAGCAGGCCCTTGCTACTTTGCTCATGGCAATCGCCGGGCCGATGTCTGCTCCAGCACGACCCCTTCAGGGTTTCGGGTTCGATCAGGGTACAGCAAACCTTACCCTGCACTACTGCAACCATCGTAAAGCCTCGATTTACGGAGGCTCTAATGAAATCCAACGCAATATTATTGCTAAGCAATCGCTGGGGCTTTGATAAATGAACGAAGTAGCGTGACTGTAATGGCGATACCGTACAAGGAGAATCTATGGATCTTAATTACTCTCCCGAGGAGATGAATTTCAGGGATGAAGTCCGGACGTGGTTGGAAAAGAAGCTCCCCGAGGACTTGCGGCTAAAAGTTGTCAATTACGAAGAATTAACGAAAGACGATTTACTGCGGTGGCAAAAGGTGACTGCGGAGAAAGGCTGGGGCGCTCCGGATTGGCCGGAAGACTGGGGTGGGACTGATTGGACCATTGTTCAACGGCACATCTTCGAGGAAGAGTGTGGGTATGCAGGGTGTCCGCCGAGAATTCCGTTTGGTGTTTCTATGTGTGCGCCGGTGCTCCACAAGTTCGGGACGTCCGAACAGAAAGAACGGTTCCTGCCGGGGATGTATCAAGGGGATGTGTTCTGGTGTCAGGGTTATTCTGAGCCGGGGTCGGGATCGGATCTGGCATCTTTGAAGACCGCTGCCGTACGCGACGGCGACGATTATATTGTGAACGGTCAGAAAATATGGACCACATGGGCCCAACACGCGGACTGGATATTTTGTCTGGTCCGCACGAACACGCAATTTCCAAAGAGACAACAGGGGATATCGTTCTTACTGATCGATATGGAAACGCCTGGCATCAGCGTACGACCTCTCGCTTTGATGGACGGAGGCGACGAGGTCAATGAAGTCTTTTTCGATGACGTACGGGTACCGGCAGAAAATCTAATACATGAAGAAGATGACGGCTGGACGGTGGCGAAGTACCTTCTGGGGTACGAGCGTCTGGGCACTGGGAATACCGGCGCGTCTAAACGCGAGGTGCTTCACTTAAAGGAGATAGCTGGTCGCCAACTGAAGAACGGCAAAAGGCTTCTCGACGATGTTCGATTCAGGGATCGTCTTACTCGGGTAGAGGTGGAATTGATGGCGTTAGAGATTACGAATCTTCGGTTTCTTGATCAGATGCGTGGAGGCAAAGCGCCCGGCGCGGAGGTTTCGTTGCTCAAGATTCGAGGCACTGAAATTCAACAGGCCCTCACGGAATTGATGATGGAGGCCGTGGGACCTTTTTCGCAGCCCTTTGAATCCTTGAATGCGGTCGACTTCGACCGACATACTGCCGCCATAGCCCCTCGTTATTGTAATTACCGCAAGACGTCTATTTATGCTGGATCTAATGAGATTCAGCGCAACATAATCTCGAAAGCTTCCCTCGGTCTATAAGATTAGGAGATCAGCCTGTGAACTTTGACTATACCGAAGAACAACAGTTGTTGGCGAATAGTGTGGAACAATTTCTAAGTAAGGATTACACGTTTGAAACACGCAAGGAGATCATAGAGTCTCAAGCAGGCTACAGTGATCAGGTATGGGAAACTTTTGCTCAGATGGGATTGTTAGGTATACCATTTTCTCCAGATTTTGGCGGGTTCGGTGGGAATGCTGTAGATCTAATGCCGGTGATGGAGGCGATCGGTGATGCGTTAGTTGTTGAACCCTTTCTGTCTAGCGTGTGTCTGGCGGGCCGATTGCTGGCGCAGGGCGGTAACGACTCGCAGAGGTTGGAAATTTTGCCTGCTGTCGTTGAAGGGAAATGTAAGCTCGCCTTCGCGCAAACGGAGCGAGGCGCCCGTTACGACCTCGCTAACATAAAATGTCGAGCGCAACGGAGTGACGAGGGTTACGTTGTCGACGGGGAGAAGTGTGTCGTGTTGCACGCTGACTCGGCGGATAAGATCGTTGTCTCCGCCCGGACTTCCGGCGGAGTCTCTGACCCACAGGGGGTCAGTTTGTTTATTATCGATAAAACCGTTCCGGGTTTGACACTTCGCTCGTACCGAACGATTGACAACCTAAGAGCTTCTGATATCGCTTTTGACGCAACACCTATACCTGCGAGCGCTCTGTTGGGAACCGAAGGGCGAGCCCTACCGCTGATCGAGGAAGTTGTAGACTACGCGACGGCGCTCCTATGTGCCGAGGCTATCGGAGCTATTAAGTATGCCAATGATTCCACTTTAGAGTATCTAAAAACCCGAAAACAGTTTGGCGTGCCAATAGGGTCGTTCCAGGCGCTACAACACAGAATGGTGGACATGACGATTGCGTACGAGCAAGCAAAATCCATGGCCTGTCTCGCTTGTGTGAAGGCAGAAAGCGGAGATGCGAACGAACGTCGTCGAACTGTTTCGGCGGCGAAAATCCATATTGCGGATTCCTGCCGCCTCGTCAGCCAGGAGGCGGTCCAATTGCACGGTGGGATGGGCATGACTGAGGAACTGAAGGTGAGTCACACGTTCCGGCGTCTTACGATGATTGCTCAGGCATTCGGGGACGCCGACCACCACTTGGAGCGTTTTGGTACGACGGAATAAGGGTGTGCTCTCGGGGGTAGTGGTGAGACGGCTACCAGTAATGACATGAGCGACATTGATTGAGGTCCGGTGTGTAGGGGAAATGATCGTAAGATTAGGGAAGTGACGACTTAGGGCCTTAGTAGGATAGATCTTGTAGTGAGAGAAATTTTAAATTTGGGTTATTCTCGGTATTCAAGTTTCGTGGAGGGATTGGATGAAGACTATTGAGTACAGCAGCGCGCCGGTGCCTGTGCGTCAGGATATAGAGGACGCACACAATGTTGTCTGGAAAAAAATAGCTGAACCGGGAACCTGGTGGACAGGTGTAGAGCGAGTAGCTATTGCTGCCGAGACTCGGAACGCCCGGGACTGTGATCTCTGTCAGAGACGAAAGTCCGCCCTGTCACCAGGGAATGAACTTGGCCAGCATGACTCAAAAGAAAACCTTTCCGATCCGGTGGTGGAACTTGTTCACCGCGTAACGACAGACCCGGCGCGTTTGTCCCAAGCGTGGTATAAAGACTTGGAAGATGCCGGATTGACCGATGCAGAATATGTCGAGGCTTTAGGCGTGGTCGTGCGCACCGTCAGTATTGATTCTTTTTGTCGTGGTATAGGCATAAAGGGCCATCCTCTTCCCGCTCCCGTCTCGGGTGTGCCGTCGCGGCAACGGCCAGCTTTCGCGACGATGGAGTCCTTTTGGGTTCCGTCCATACCCAATGGTGTCGGTGTGGGGACCGAAACGGATCTCTACGGTGGTGTGCCGGCCGCAAATGTCGTACGGGCACTGAGCCTGGTACCCGACGAGGTTAAACAAAGCATTTATACGCTCCTCCCCGCACAGTATGTGCCACTCGTGGATGTGTTGCACCCGGAAAAAGATCCTGGAAGAGCGATCAGCCGTACACAGATCGAATTGGTTGCCGCGCGCGTTTCTGCCCTCAATCAATGCTTTTATTGAACCTCCTCGCACTCGATGCTGCTCCGTGGGGGCGGTGAAAGTGACGGGTCGACGGTAGATTTGAAAGGTGTCACCGACAAAAGCGTTGATAGTGGAATTTTACATGGTTCCGCACTAATTAGTTTTGCGGAAGCGGTGCTGGGGCAGGATGATGCGGCTTTAGCTTCTGCCCGCAATTGTGTGTTAAAAAATCTGGGTCCTGCGGGACTCTCTGACACGGCAGCGATCGTGGCGACCTTCCAGCAGATGGTTCGCATAGCGGACGGTGCAGGCATCCCACTAGATGCTCCCGTGGCTGATATGACGGTGGATATTCGGGCAGAAATAGGGCTTAACGAATTTGGCTCGGCGAGGAATACACTACAGGAGGATTAATTAGCTGTCTGTTGGAGCGTCGTGAATAGACAGAGACGGACGGGAATTTAGAGTCGCCGGGTCAAACCCGGCGATGCGTTTGTACTGTGCAGAAATTGCTTCTAGCTCAGTGGGTGAAATAACGTCCGCCAGGTCGCCGAACCCTTCGGGTGCCCGTTGTTCCACAATGTCCATGCACTGTTCGGGTCCGACACCACGGTTAGCGTAAACGATTTTTGTGGTGGACGGTCTTCGTTCACCGTCGTAGGTGGCCACCGCATCATGGACGGTTGGTTGTAGTGCCAGCGCTCTGGCAAGAACGCGGGCATCAATGATCGCCTGTGACGCACCGTTAGAGCCGACTGGGTACATGGGGTGTGCGGCGTCTCCTAGGAGTGTAATCCGGCCGAAGTTCCAAGTCGGTAGTGGGTCCCTGTCTACCATGGGGTACTTGTAGATGGTAGACGCGGAGCGTATCAATGCCGGGACCGCGAGAAAGTCAAAATTGAATTCGGCGAAAGGATGAACGGCCTCTTGTATGTCGGCAGTGTGCACCCAATCCTGACGGGGCATCGGCTGCGCTTCGGCAGCTCCATATTCTGCGACCCAGTTAATCTGTGCCTCCCCCGTGGGGCTGGCCGCTTCGGAGATCGGATAAACGACGACACGTCTTCTGAAATGTCCGGCCATTATCATGGAACGACCGGATAAGAAGGGAGTTTGCTCGCTGATGCCGCGCCACATGATAATTCCGTTCCATTTAGCTGCACCCTCCTGTGGAAAAAATTTCGCACGGACGGTCGAATGAATTCCATCGCAGGCCACCAAAACGTCTGCGTGAAATCGACCGTGTGCGGAGTTCTCCCGTCGATCCATGAAATCCGCCCACGCGCCCGCCGCATTTTGTCCAAAGTCGGTGAGGTGGTGGCCGGTGTGTATACGCTCGCTTCCCAGGCGTTTGAGTACGGCCTGGTACAGTACCTTTATCAGTTTGCCACGATGAATAGAGAATTGCGGCCAATTGTAACCGGCTTCCAGACCTCGTGGCTCTCGCCAGATGTGCTGCCCGTGCTTCGAGTAAAACAGTAATTCTCGCGTGGGAACGGCGACGTTTTCCAGTTGACGCAATAAGCCTAATTCCGTCAGTTCCCTGACGGCGTGTGGCAGAACGTTAATGCCGACCCCCAATTGGCTGATTTCAGGTGTGGACTCGAAGAGATCAGTATTAGTGAACCCGGCGTCATGCAAAGCTAGCGCCAGGCTCATGCCTCCAATACCGCCGCCTATTATTGCGATTCGCATAAGAGGGGCACCCACGAGATCGCCGTTGATTCGACGCGAACGAAGCTGCAAGCTCCACGAATGGGAGGCGATGGCTGCAGAATCGGAACACAGCTGGAATTCATATACTGATCGTCCCCTAGAATTGAACCGGATAGGGAGAAAGTTCTCCGCTCTCGTATCTTTCGGGAAGACCCGCGGTCGCATTTTCCCAGACTAAGAGCATCGCGCGCTTGGGCGAAAAACCCTGGTGACGGATATTGGCCGGCATCGCCGCGACGTCGCCAGGTCTCATTATGACACGGGCACGTGGAGTACCGTCTTGCTTGTCGCTTACCTGCCAAGTAATTTCGTCGCTAATCTGGATGAACCACTCTACCCGGTCATTCCCATGGATCACCGGGAGAATGTTCTCTTCCGTTGTTGGGCAAAATAAACTGCTTTCACAAACGGACACAACCGAAGGGTTCCATGTGACGTCGGAACGAGACAAATATTTGAACAGATTAAAAGCGTGCACATCGTTTTCAAACCCCGGTTCCGCATAAACTTCAGGTTCGTCTTGGTCGACATCCGCGAAGGCTCGGTTTACGGGATATCCGTTGTCGTCGGACCTCAGCGGCGCGTCGTCCGGAAGTCCTGGCATTCGAACGCAGGTGGCGCGACTCCGATTAATCGCCCCCAGATTGTCTCCGTTCTTCTTGCCAAAGGCGGTATTACCGGTTTCGGTAGGGGCCGCGAACGGATCAAAGCCCGAATTTGTCCAGTCCTCGAGAATGTCTTTAAATGTTGACTCGATATGTGCGGTGTCGAATGTTTCCGTGTAATCGAGACCGGAATCTCTATAGCCATTGTTGTACCGCCCAGCGTACAATTCTACGGCACCATAGCGGTTGCGCGTCCCTACCACACCGTCGAAATTCACCCATCCGTAAAAGAACCCCCAGGCGACATCCCGCATTAGCGCTCTGAGGAACGCATCGACAGGCAGGGTGTGGGCAAGCTGCGCCTCCCGCGCGTGCCAGCCGACCGTTGCAAAGTACTCATCTCTTGAAAAAGAAAATCTGCCGAGCTGAAAACTTCTGTACCCGGTTCGTTTATCGGGTTGAGACGCTTTTGTTTCTTCCATTCTGTTTCCCTTCCGGTTGGACGATGTTCTGGAAGCGAGGAGCCTCGATGAAACTGCCGTCCGCGACACTACTTCTTTCTGTGACAGGATTATCAATCTATTGCTGACAGATGCGGGACCATTTTTCCTGCGTTAGTGGTCCGCAGAGGGTCTGGAGTAAAATAACGCCTGGGACGTCTGAGGAAAATTGATAGGCTGAGCCGCGCGGGAGCAATGCCTGATGACCTCTTCGAAGTTTCATAATTCCCATTTTTTTTCCTAAGTGCTTGGGTGACACCTTGGCAGAACCTCGCTCGTCCAGGTTCGGATTCGGAAATGAGGCCTCTATCGTTCTTAATTCGATACAAACATTGCCTTCCATGATTACGGCAAATTCGTCATTGCTTGAGGAAAACCAATCGGATGTTCCTTCGGCCCGTAGCACTTCTACAACGTACTCGAGGTTCTTAGCCACTGCCGTTTTGTCGTAGGGGACGGCTTTGGATGCGACCTCAAAGATATTGGAAAAGGCGTAATGTCTAGCCTCGTCATTGAGGACTTCTACGCGTCCTTTCTCGTATTGTCCCATCGAGCCGAAGCGGGTGGTATATTCCTGCATGCCCTTTCCTCCTTGACAGGATTATTACTCGCCCCGTTTCATTGCTTCAACCGTGTCCGGCATATTTCCTTCGGGTACCGCGACTCGCCTGCGATCCGTTGCGTACCCGGTCGAACCCCTGTAGGGCTAATTGTATTTCGGGCACAGTGTGGTGGAGCTTGAATAGGGACGTGACCGTGCGGCGGCGAGTACAGAAAACGGTCGGTTCGGATTTTTTGATGGAGGAGAGCAAAATGGTCCAAGTTACGGAGCTCGCATATATTGGCATCGGAGTAAAAGACCTCGCGACCTGGCGGCATTTCGCCAGTGATATTATAGGCTGGCAGATCATTGATGAGGGAGAACCCGGCCGTTGCTACGCCCGGATGGACTATTGGCATCATCGAATTGTCTTGCACAGTGACCCTAGTGATGACCTTTTGTATCTTGGTTTCCGTGTTGCTGGACCCGAAGAATTTCTGGAGATGCAGGTGCAATTGGCTGATGCGGGAATATCGTTCCGAGAAGGATCGGCAGATGAAGCCGGTGAACGACGGGTCCTAGAGGTGCTGAAACTCGAGGATCCGGGTGGCAACCCGGTCGAAATCTTTCACGGGCCGCTCGTGCAATTTCATAGACCGTTCCATCCTGGTCGTCCGATGCATGGACGATTTCGGACGGGATCCGGAGGATTGGGCCACTGCATTGTGCGCCAGCAGGATACCGCCGCCGCGTATCAATTTTACCGGACCTTAGGAATGCGTGGGAGTATCGAATTTAAGATACCTGTCAAGAATGGGGAACTCGCCCCTAGGTTCATGCACTGTAACGACCGAGACCACTCGATCGCGTTTGGTATCGGGGAATCGGAAAAGCGGCTGAATCACATCATGGTACAGGTCGAAAATATGGATGATGTTGGACTTACGAATGAGTTGGTTCGAAAATATAATATCCCGGTCGCCATAGCCTCGGGCAAACATGCGAACGATCACATGTATTCGTTTTATTTCCGAAATCCCTCCGGTTGGCTCATCGAATATGGTTGGGGAGCTAGGGAAGCAACACATCAGTCCGAGTATTACGTGCGCGACGTCTATGGCCATGGTCCGGAGTCCGGGGATCCTGGCACCCCGAGTACCGACGAGTGGAAGCGCATCATGCAAAAATCTACGGCTAGCCATTATAAGTGACCTTTGGGGGAGATGTTTGCTTTTGAATCTATGTTGCTTGGTTGGTGCGTCGACGTGCACAAGGACATTCAACGTCGCATGCGCGGTCAGTTTCCGTAAAAACTGTTTCTTAACACGATAACGAGCAGAGCCGGAGAACTGTTGTTGCCGGGAGTATTGAGACAGACGGAAAGGATCCCATTGCTTATGAAAATTGATGTTCATACACATTTTATGTCCGAGAAGATAGCAAAGGCGTTGGAAGAGCGTAGCGACTTCCCCTATACACGGTTTATTGATGGAACCTATCATTTTCATTGCTGCCGTGGCCTGCAGATCCCTATGGTTCAACCGTTGTGCGACATGAACGTAAAATTGGCCCAAATGGACCAAGCAGAAATTGACGTTTCAATCCTGAGTTTAGCTGTTCCAGGACCGGATCGCGTAGGCGGTGCGCATGCGGACGAATTGGCGAGCCGAGCCAACGAATTACTGGCCGAATATACTTCTGAGCACCCAGAAAGACTTTGGGGTTATGCGACGCTGGGATTTGGCGACATGGACGTAGCCCTTTCTGAGCTAGATAGGTGCATCGGAGACCTCGGCTTCCGCGGGCTGCAACTATACTCGAATATCAACGCCAAGCCCTTGGATTCGCCAGAGTTCAGGCCTATTTTCGCTCGCATGTCCGAACTCAAGAAGCCAATCTTTATCCATCCAACCGTTCCGTTGAACCAGAATTACCTGACGGACTTGGTTCCGGTGCCCGTCCTTGCCTTTATCATGGATAATACCTTAGCCGCGATGCGGCTCGCGCTTTCGGGGGTGCTTCGTGATTATCCGGACGCCCCCATTATAATTCCCCACGTTGGTGCTTGCGTTCCTTATCTTATGGGACGTCTGGACGCGATGTTGCCCGCTTTTGGTACGGACCAAGCGTCGGCTAACCCCGGACGATTTTTGAAGAAATTATACATGGATACGGTAGCGTACGAGCCGGAACCCCTTGACTGGTGTCTCTCGATTATGGGCGCGGATCAACTTGTTCTTGGTACTGATCACCCGTATGGTCCTTGGCAACGCCCGGTTGAGCTAGTCCGAAGTCTGGCGTGTTCAGATATTGATAGAGCAAAGATACTGCACAAGAATGCGGAACGGTTGTTCCTGGATTGATCCATCGGAAAACGGGAGGATTCGCCGCAGATGGTGACAAACACAAGACTGCTCGTTTACATGTTCTGTATATTTCCCCTTCTATTCTGCGGACCGGCTCCCTTAATGGGAGGGGACGATGGGACAGAGCCTTCAGTGAAGGTGTTGATGGGCGGTACTGTTATAGATGGGACCGGAAGGCTGCCGATTACCAATGCGGTCGTCTTGATTAGAGGATCCAAGGTGGAAAGTATTGCTCGGGCCGGGGAGATTCCGGTGCCCGAGGAGGCCCGTGTGATCGATGTGTCAGGGCAGTATGTGCTCCCAGGGTTGATTGACATGCATGTGCACTATGCCGATTGGATGCCTGAGCTGTTTCTCGCACATGGTGTGACATCGGTGGTTGACCTAGCTGGCTACGACTGGGTATATGTTCAGAAAGAGGGCATCGCTAAGGGAGACATTCCGGGGCCCCGATTGTTCGTAAGCAGCCCGATTTTAGACGGACGACTGTTTTGGGATGTGCCATTCGTACTACTCAAGGATGCCGATGAGGCGCGGGCTCAGGCAAAGGCGGCCGTCGAATTCGGGATCGATCTGTTAAAGGTCTACACGGAAATCGGGCCGGCAGAAGTCCGGGCCATAGTGGAAGAGGCTCGAAAAGCCGGTTTGCCCGTGATGGGGCACGTTGGAGCGATAGACGCCCGCGAGGCTGCCAAACTGGGAGTCGACGGTCTGGCCCACGCAACCGGAATAGCTCTAGCGACGATAGGTGATGCCGCGAAACGGCAGGAGATGCGTGAATTTGAACGCATCGGGATCAGTGTCGATTACCCACATTTTTTGCTTTACCACGCATATATGGACGAGCAAAAGGCGAAGGACCTCATCCAACTGCTTGTTCACGAGGAAGTCGCCCTAGAGCCAGATTTGATTAATACAGCCGCGCGCTTTGCTGCCCGACAGCGGGACCGGTACAAGAGAGAGGACGAAGAATTACTCAAAAATCCGGCTCTGAACTACGTTCCAGAGAGTTATAAGCAGCGAGCGTTATATTATGAGGAACCGCTGATGGCGCTGACGTCAGCGGAGAGGGACCTTTTGGGAAAAGGCTACTCGAATTTGCAGGCTTTTTTAAGAGCGTTTGTGGGAGCCGGTGGGCGCGTGCTTGCGGGTTCTGACACCGCGTCGTTCGTCCTGCCTGGGATCAGCTTGCATAGAGAGATGGAGCTTTTGGTCGACGCGGGGCTTTCCCCTATGGAGGCTATCATTTCGGCGACGAGTAACAATGCGTCATTTCTCCGGCGAAAAGATGTTGGGACGTTGACTGCTGGTACGGAAGCCGATCTCTTCTGCGTAACCGGTGACCCACTCGAAAACATTCGGAATACTCAAGAAATAGCCTTGGTCATGAAAGCGGGGAAGGTACTCGATACCAGCTATCACCGCGATTTTCGGAACCCTGTTCCTTCGCCGCCTTTACCCTGGGGCTATTTTGCGAACCCACCGCCGCATATCGAATCGGTGACCCCCCAAGTTGCACGTGCGGGTTCGCAAGGTCACTCTGTCACAATCCACGGAAAGAATTTTCTCGATTCTTCGGTTGTTCGCTTCGGGGGTGAGTTTGTGTCGGCAACACCCGTTCCGGCGTCTCAAATACCGGGAACCGCGTACCTGAGACACTACGCCGAAATGAAAGCCACGATCCCCGAGCATCTAATAACGAAAGTCGGAACATATCCCCTGACCGTGATTAACCCGGAGCCGGAGGGAGGAGTCTCTGCTCCTGGATACATTATCGTTAAATTTCAGTAGGTCAAAAATATTTATGGTGGCCCACAATTATTTCAACCGGTTGAGTGTGCATGGCGTAGAGATTGACGTTCACGACGGCGGTACGGGTAATCCAATACTGGTACTGCATGGTGAGAATGGACCCGCAGATGAGGCCGCGGTCTGGTCAAAGTTGGAAGAGCAGGGAAGAGTCCTCGTGCCTACACATCCCGGCTACGACCAATCCCCCGAGCTCACTGATATCGATACGGTCGACGATCTTGCGTATCTGTACCTGGACCTTCTGGATATCCTGAATTTACAAAATGTCGCGATTGTGGGGGCATCTCTTGGCGGTTGGATAGCTGCGGAAATGGCAATCAAGTCGACGGCACGAATTTCGAGGTTAGTACTGGCAGCCCCCGTTGGAATAAAGGTGGGCGACCGAGAAACTCGGGATATCCCTGACATATTTGCTCTTGCGGAAGAAGAGGTGTCTGGCCTTCTGTACCATGACCCGTTGTCGGCTCAAGTCGATTACGCTGCGTCGTCTGTAGAAGAGCTGACGCGGATAGCACGCAATCGCGAAGCCACGGCATTGTATGGTTGGGAACCGTATTTTCATGACCCCAGGCTACGGCATCGTATGCACAGAATTACAGTCCCGACTTTAATCCTCTGGGGTGCGAGCGACGGTTTTGTAACTCCGCAGTATTATGGAAGGGCGTACCAGAAGGCCATACCGGGGGCGCAATTTCATGTAATTGAAGATGCTGGACACTGGCCTCATATTGAACGACCGGTGGAATTTATTAAGCGAGTACGAGGATTTTTGGAGTCGTAACGGAAGGGTGTACCTACATGAGAGCTTGGCACTTCAGTGAAAATGCTTATCATCTATTGCCGGACCCGCGCGATTACAGCTCAATACGGGTCACCTTACCGAACCGCTATTATGACCCGAAAGTGGGGGCGGACCTGTACCATCGTTTCATTGACGAATGGAGGATTGCGGACGACCTAGGGATGGATGTCATGGTGAATGAGCACCACCAGACAGCAACTAATTTGAACCCTGCGGGGCCCATTGTCATGGGTATTTTGGCGCGAGAAACGAAACGAGCGCGATTGCTCATCCTGGGAAACCCTATCGCGAACAGGCGCGAACCCGTCCGCGTGGCAGAAGAAATGGCCATGGTGGACGTTTATTCTCGGGGTAGGCTAGAAGTCGGCTTTGTTCGCGGGGTACCCTACGAGATGTCGGCCGTTAATCACCGGCCGACTCGCATGATGGAACGATTTTGGGAGGCCTATGATTTGATCCTCAAAGCATGGACTACCCATGATGGCCCTTTTAACTGGGAGGGGAAGTATTTCCATCATCGCCAGGTAAATATTTGGCCTCGTCCCTACCAGGACCCGCACCCGCCTGTTTGGATTACGGCGTTGAGTCCTGAAACCGCACGGGCGGTTGGTAAGCACGGCCAAGTTGTCGCCTGCTTCCTCACCGGGTTGGAAGGGTCCAAAAGGGTCTTTGACGGGTACCGAGCAGAGCGCGCAGATTTAGGACTTACGCCTGTTGGCCTCGATCGGTTTGCCTATGCCGCTTTAGTGTACACTGGCGAAACAGACGCAGTAGGTTATGCCGGCGCACGGAAACTCATGTGGTACGTGGAGGCAAATAAGGTCCCATTCCAGTTCACGAGTCCTCCTGGTTACCATAACGCCGCAGCAATGGCAGGCGCTCTCAAAGGACCCGCCTCCGGTGTTTTCAAAATGTTTCAAAATCCGGATTTGGAGACGTTCATCGAAAATGGTTTGGTGTTTGCGGGCAATCCCGATACAGTCTATCGCCAGATTGCGGATTTTTATGGATGCGTCGGCGGTTTCGGACACCTTTTATTAATGGGGCAGGCAGGGTTTCTGGATCACCAAGAAACGGTCAAAGGCATGAAACTGTTTGCGCAAGAGGCTTACCCCCGGCTCCGGGAATTGAACTCCGTGGTCGCAGCCTGAGAGAAGCTTCGACATTGCATAGGTGCGTTATGGTTATCTATTAGACCGCCAGTACGAAATCACTGGCGACGTGACGAAAGGGAGGGTCTATGTCGATTTCATTTTCGGGAGGATGCGCTTGTGGCGCGATGCGATACAGCAGCACGTCAGAACCTTTGTACATGGGAAACTGCCATTGTCGTGACTGCCAGCAGGCAACGGGAAGCGCTTACTTCCCGGCCGTTATTTTTAAACCAGAGGGATTTTCCTTGGAGGGTGAGTTAACCTGGTTTGAGAAGAATGCGGACCGAGGCCACATTATGGCTCGGGGGTTTTGCTCATCCTGCGGGTCTCCGGTTATGCTGAAGAACGGTGCCGCCCCTCATTTAATGGTTGCCTACGCCGGTAGTCTTGATGATCCTAGTCGGTACAAGCCCCAACGGAATATCTATACTGCCCGTGCGCAACCGTGGGATCTAATGGACCCGGACTTACCGAAGGTCGAGGGCATGCCGGACGCGTTCTAGGTCCTTTGTTTCGCCGTATTTCCTGCCGCCCAACCGCACTGACCTTGCTTGAGTTTTGCGGTTGAGTATCAAAGTTCACGGGCGGCAGGTAGAACGTCTTCCGCAAATCGACGCATTGCGGCCTTGACCTGCTGGTGAGGGACGGTACCGCCAGGATTGAACGAGCAGATGAGGGAGTCGATGTTAGCGCGTCGTTGAATTTCTTTTATCTTCTCAAGACACTGCGTGGGGTTGCCGAAGATTGCCATTTCTTTTTCAGCTCGTTCATAAGAAGTACGTTTGCCAATTGGATGGCGTGCAAAGCTGTCTGCCATTTGATTGCGTACTTCCGCACGGTCAGAGGCTACGAAGACAAAGAAAAGGGCGGATACTCTGGCCTCGTTAGAAGGATGTTTCGCGGCTGTACGTCGATACACGTTCAAGTGGCTCAAGAAATCAGTCGGCCACCCGTGGATCGGGGCGGCCATGAGTAGCCGGAGTCCTCGTTTTCCCGCAAATTTGGCCGTATCCGCGCTATTAGCGGCAATGTAAAGAGGCGGGCCAGGCTGTTGTATGGGCTTTGGGACTACTGTGAGTGAATTGAACTGGTAGTGTTTGCCGTCGTACGTGAGGGGTTCCTCGTTCCAAGCCCGTTCGATGATGTCGACGCACTCCTCGAGCCTAGTAGAGCGTTCCTCCCAAGGGACACCGAATCCTTCGAAGTTGTGATTCCAGGTTCCCCGCCCGACCCCGAAATCAAGGCGTCCATTTGTCAAGATGTCCACAGTTGCTGCCTGCTCGGCTACGCTGATTGGGTTATGGAGCGGTAATTGGCTGACGCCAATGCCAAGTCTGATGTTCTTGGTGCGTCCAGAGAGTGCGGCCGCCACGATCAGCGGAGCAGGCATCGTTGAGAAACCTGAGTCGAAATGCGCTTCGGCCAACCAAGCACTGCTGAATCCTAGCTGATCGGCAAGCACGATCTGTTCGATTGTATCTGAATACCGGCCAGGCACAGATTGGCCTGGAGCGCAGGGGAGTTGATAGAATACACCAAAACGCATTCCGTTAGTCCTTTTCTTCTAAGGTGCCAAGTTTTTGAGCCTGGGAAAGCTCTGGTAATATCTCTTCCCGATGCGCGTCGAGAGCAGGAGGAATTCGCAGCACGCCGAATCCGCTACCGTTGATATGAACCGGGTTAACTACAGTACGGGTTGTCGAACCATTAGGGAGAGTAACATCCTCAACCCATCCGTTCTAGACATTTTGAGCGTTTCCCAAAGTGTTTGAGAATAAATTAGTCGGACTACAGGGCACCCCGGCGTCAGGGAAAACCTCAAGCCAGTGTACGACGCGGTAGGTTTTAAATTTCTTTTCTAGGAGTTCTTTTAGTTGTACTTGATTGATCGCGCGATCGGCGGTGGTTTGAAAACGAGAATCCCAGTGCGCGTCTTGCGCGCCAGTCATTTCGCACACGCTCGACCATAGTGCATTGTTACCCGCCGCGAGGATAAAATATCCGTCTTTGGCAAGGGACCCCTCCGTACGGTGCGTTTGGCGGGTGGTCGGATCCCAAGCGCTTAGGAGTTTCACCTGTTCCTAAATGTTCGCTTGTCTGTAAGGAGGCAATCGCCAGGCTATTTCCCGTCGTCGGCACGTCGATGTACCCTCCGATCTGCTTGCCCGTACCAGTGCTACAACAGACGAGACACTAAGTGCGCCGTAAAATCCGGCGACAAAACCGGGTGCTGGTAACCCACATTTGACAGGATTTCCGCCTCTCTCGCCGGTGGCGCTCATCATACCGGCCTTCGCCTTTATCGTCACGTCAAATCCTCCCTCGGTTGATCTAGGGCCTTCTTGCCCAAATGCCGAGATCGAACAATAAATCAGCCCTGGACGAGTGAGGCCGACAACGTCGTAGTTCAAGCCCAAGCGCCTCATTGCGCCGGGTCTGTTGTTTTCGATCACTACGACGGTGTTATTTATGGGGCCTCGGGCGATGGTCCGATCTTTTGGCTCTTTTAGATCTAGGACGATAGAGGGCTTGTTGCGATTCAGCGATGCGAAGTTTTCGCTAAAACCGCTTCCGGTTTTATCCTGGTCGGTTATTGGCGGCCGGGAGGGGAGCGCGTCTCCAGACCGCGGCTCAACTTTAATGGCCTCGGCTCCTAATTCCGCCAGGAGCATCCGACAGAAGGTTCCGGAAGCTATGGTGCAGAATTCGATTACTTGCATTCCCGAAAATGGCGGGCTGGTCTATTTCTCCTGGTCTTCCGGCTTGAATTCCTCGCCGTGATCTATTTCGTCTCCTTCTTTAGTTCATTCATCTTTCGGAGCAGACAAAGGTAAAATTTTCGGCGAACCCAAGAACTCTGACGGGTGTTTTGCCTGGTTTTGGTAGTACCACTCTTGTTGAATACACTCCATAGTATAAGATCAAAAAAATGATCAGTGCTCGTTATACTTTGGAAAGAACGCAGACTATCGCGTCCCCGCCGGAACGCGTGTTTCCTTTTTTTACGGAAGTAGAGAATCTAGAGCACATTACGCCAAAGTTCCTACATTTCGAGATTATCACTCCGATGCCAATTGAAGTTCATGTCGGTACAACCATCGATTACAAATTGAATATTTTCGGAATGCCAATCCAATGGAGGACGAGAATCGACGAGTTAGTAAGGCCAAGACGGTTTATCGACAGGCAGGTCTCGGGCCCCTTCGATGAGTGGGTACATCTGCACGAATTCGAAAGGGTCCCAGCTGGCACGCAGATCCGAGATGTGGTCCGGTACAGAATGCCGATGGGTTGGCTCGGTATATTAGCGCATTGGCTCTTTGTGTCGCGCATGTTAGGGCGTATTTTTGATTACCGCAGATCGGCTGTTAACGAGGATTTCTCACGAGGAGCTATAGGTTAGGAGCAGACCAACTGCACACGAATGATTCGCTAAAAACGAGACACGGCTTCGTGATCGTATCAAAATTCAGTGTTCGATCGATTTAAGGTACAGGTAAAGCCTCTGGGACCGTTTCCGAATGTGTCTGGAATAGGGCGTGGGGTCTCGCGGCTATTGAATCACTGAGTACGTTACGGTTGCATCACTTCAAATCCGGGTGAGCCGACCAGCGTTCCGGGCACACCACAGGCAAGAAGGTACGATGAGACTCCAGAGCACCGACAAACTAGCGAGCGTAAACCAGAATGGCTGAAGAAAATTCACGGCGCCTAGGCGTAGGCCAGCATAATAGCTAACTGGCCCACCGATCGCTCCGAAGACAGCTCCTAATAGATACCTGCCCTTCATCCAGCGCATCGAGTGATTGAGGGTAGAGGCGAACCCCGCCCATAATGCCGCCATCCACGAGGGACAAATGAACGAATTTGTGTGGTAGACGAACACGTAAAGGCCCGAAATCATGAGGATTGAATCTATGGCTGTTCCAAACAAGCACACGATGACAATCAGCATCAGCTCCTGCTGGGGCCTGTCGACTAGGAAGATATGCACTGTGACGAGGGCTGCCATGATGGCAGTCCCCAACCAAGGCAATCCTTGGGTCGCACCAAAAAGACAGGCAAACCAGCCAAAGTAGAATGAAACTATGTTGAAGACCGGGTTGACCATACTACGCTTTCAGCCTTTTACATTGGAGGCCTCAGGGACAAGCTTTCGCGGTTCATGTCTATACTGGGGTTTGGTCAGTAGCACCTGGACATCTCCTATCATACCTTCCATGAAACCACATCTTCGTAAAGAATATATGAGGGCTCGTGCCAGCGGACGACTTTTTCTCCATTTTCAACAAAAGGTGATTCTTAAGCGCAAATGGCGCGTCAGTGGTCTTCACTATGCGAGAACGGAGGAAGCGTGCTTTGCCAACTTGGACGCTTCCCGCCGGCGATTGTGGCCTGTGTTCCGGTCAGTGTATCCAGATCAAACGGCAAGGCTCTGGTTTCATCGTTGGCGGTTGTCCTTCTTGTCCTGCGCAAAGTTGTTCAGCTATCGGAAAGGCCGGGAGTGGTGGGTGGCCCAATATTCATTTAAGAAGCGATGATTCTGATGTCGCTAGAAAAGACTTGGGTATTCTAAGGGCAGAACATCTTCCACCGGGAGAACCGGGTCATCCGCGACTTGCCGACCCGCGTACGCCAGATAGATTGAACGTGTTCCTGCGGCGCAATTGATCCTGTTCCCGTTTTTTGACCGATATTGGACGCAGGTCCCAGATTAACCCCAGGCGCGAAAGTAACAGAAGTAGGTAGTAAGTGACGTCTATCTCCCACCAATAGAACCCTTGCCGGGCGGTTGCCGGGTAGTAATGATGATTGTTGTGCCAGCCCTCGCCAAGAGTCAGGAGGGCCAAAAGCCAGTTGTTACGGCTTTGGTCGTTGGTGCGGTACCGCTGCCGGCCATTCTGATGCGCATGTGAGTTGATCGTATACGTAGCGTGATACAGCATTACCGTTGAAATAAAGAATCCCCACACGACCAGCTGGGGACCAGTAAGGCCAAGCGCAGGAACTGTAAATTCGCACAGTGCGCCCAGTGCGTACAGAGTGGCGAGGAAGCCGAAGGCTACAAGCGTGTCAAAGCGATCCAAAATACACAGTTCGGGGTAGCGCGCGAGATCTCTGACAGTGGACAAATTGGTTGCAAAGTGTGCGGGCGCCGTAAACCATCCCATATGGCTCCAAAGAAAGCCATGTTGAATTGGAGAATGTGCGTCTTCGATTTGGTCGGACCGGCTGTGGTGCTTTCGATGGTGCGCGGCCCACCACAAGGGTCCTCGCTGTACTGCGGTGGCGCCAAGTAACGCGAAAACAAATTGGCAGCCGCGCGATGTTTTGAACGCTCGGTGCGAAAAGTAACGATGGTAGAACGCCGTGATCGCAAACATACGGATCACGTAGAGAGCAACAGCTGCCATCACGGCCGCAGTGCTCCATCCTACCCAGATAACGCAAGCACACATGAGATGCATGCCGATGAAAGGGAGGATGTGGAACCAGTCTGATTGAATTGGCAGGGTCGCTTTGTCGTTGTCTTGCCCAGCCCACGTGTCAAACCATCGGACGATTGAGAGGGCTCGCAGTTGTTTCTTCTGGACGGGTGCAGGGTTCCCGGTTTTCTTTGATGTCAGCATTTTTTTTTGTGCCTTGCGACTATTCTATTGAATAAACGGTTTTCCGCGAGATGGATAGGTATGCTGGAGTAAGTTATATCCGAAACTAGATCCAGAACCCCCAGCCAGGGTGCAAACAAATATTTATAGCTGACGACCTTGAGGTTTGCTTTTAGGATCCTTGAGGTTATCCTTGTCGAGGACCAGGGAAGAATGCGTTAGTGGTTACGATGTAATCGTCATAATCGGGACGGCGTTGTCCTATCGTGTCTTCCAATAACGAGACGGCAGAAACACGGAGGCGTAGCCACGTCATTAGAACAGGGCTAAACAGAGTGGAATAACCTCCCGTGGCTAACAAGGCGCAACAACAGAAACCCTACCAGACGCAAGCGTCGCCAAAGAAATTAGGATGTGGCTTGTACGCCCGAACGTCCGTTCGTAGGACCTGTATTTGGTTGGATGGATTGGCGCGGACCGTGCCAATTGCCAGTCGGCTGTAATCTCGAATTTAAGTCCTATAGGGTAGAACAGAAACCGGTTACATACCAGTAAAGTATGCAGGCGACGACGGCGTATATAAGGTATACAAAGGCAGTGCGATCAGCCAGATCAGGAAACCCTGAAGAAAGAAGATGGTAAATAGACTCACCCATCAGGAACCAGGTTTGTTATTTGCACGCATCTTTTGGTAGTGACGGTACTCGGCGGCACCCAAATTCTTTCTGCCGAGGTATACTGGTAGCCGCATGCCGAAGGGGTGACGAGTATGCCTAACGTCGCTTGTCTCAGCCCTAATGGGGGAGGATTGAGCCACGCGCAGAGCAAGAAAAGACCAACAAATCGCCTCCCAAAGGCGTCTATAATAGAGACGTTGGTTTTATATACGTTTACAACCCAGAGGAGAGTCAAAAATATTGTTACGGTGAGTAGAGCGGTCCCCGGTACTGAAATGTCCATGTTACAATTATACTGTTGCATTTTTAGTGGCTGCCGGCGAAGAAGCGGGCGCTTTCTTCCCGGTCGGGAATGGGCGTAAAGAAAGCTCCAATGCGCTGCCGTGTAGGTGGGGGTAAAAATTTATGAGCGAGGGGAACCTGGAGGGCGAGGAAAAAAGTCGACATTTTTTGGGTCCGCGGATCCGTGCGAATCGACCCGTCATTTCCTTGCTGTCTATCACTAAAGATTACCAGGAAGGCGGTTGCAGCTTTTCGGTACTTGACAACGTGAGCGTCGAAATATTGCAGGGCGAATTCGTGGTCTTGGTAGGACCCAGTGGATCGGGCAAGTCGACGCTATTGAACATAATAAGTGGGATCGATAGTCCAAGCGCCGGAGAGGTTATATTTTGCTCGGAGAAACAAAGCCTAAATTTGACGGCGATGAACGAACAGAAACGGACACTTTTCCGCCGCGCCAACATCGGTTTTATTTTTCAGTTTTTTAATCTGATTCCGACGTTGACGGTTTGGGAGAACGTGCTGCTTCCTCTGGAGTTAAACGATCGTCTAAACCCGGAAGAACAAAGTCGCGCCTCGGATTTGTTGGAGGTTGTGGGTATGGGTGGTCGGAAAGGTAGTTTCCCGGACCATCTTTCCGGCGGCGAGCAGCAGCGAGTAGCAATTGCGAGAGCCTTGGCTCATGACCCGGAGATCGTGTTAGCGGATGAGCCGACGGGAAATCTAGATGCGGAGAATGGTGAGAAGATGATGGATATGCTCGATCGGCTCGTTAGGCGCAACGGAAAAACCCTCGTGATGGTGACGCACAGCCAAGAAATTGTCGGCCGCGCGGATCGTGTTTTGAGTATGCGATCGGGACGGGTTGTGGAAAGCGACAGACCTGGTCCTATCGGGGCTTTGTCGTGAAAGCCATTGCGGGGCGCATGTTCTGGAGAGGAAGCTTGCGCTACTTCAAAAGGCATCCCTGGCAGGCCGGCTCGTCTATGTTCGGCGTTGCTCTTGGTGTTGCCGTTGTCGTGGGTATAGACTTGTCTAACGAGAACGCCCACCGAGCCTTCAAAATGGCAACAAATAGCGTTGTAGGGACGGCGACGCACCAAATAGTGGGAGGGCCCGCTGGCCTTCCCGAGGAATTGTACCGGGACCTACGTGTCAAGGGACAAATAAGGGATATTGCGCCTGTGGTCGAGAAGACGGTCGGGATCGTCGAGCGTCCTGGAATGACATTGCATCTCTTAGGCGTAGATGTCTTCGCTGAAGCGACGTTCCGTTCCTATCTGTCGGTGTTCAGCGAAAGTTCCGCGGGAGATTTGGTTCCATTCTTGGTAAAGCCGGCGACGGGAGTCATCACTGCGAAACGGGCTCAGCAGGCAGGTGTTAAAGTTGGTGATACTCTCTCTGTGACAGCCAGTACGGTTCAGCGCGACATTACTATAGTGGGCTTGCTCAGTAAGGATGACACCCAAATGAGCGGGGTTATGGACAACCTTTTGCTGACGGACATTGCGACCGCCCAGGAATTGCTGGATTACCAAGGCCGTCTTAGCCGAATTGACATTCTTGCTCCGTCGGGTCCTGCCGGAGTCGCGACGCTAGACAAAATTCGAGCCATAGTGCCAGTTGGTGTGAGCGTTTCTTCTGCCCAGGGCCGTTCACAGGCGCTGGAGCAGATGACGAAGGCGTTTCGTTTGAACTTGAATGCGTTAAGCCTCCTGGCTCTCGTAGTAGGAGTTTTCCTTATCTACAACACCATGATGTTTGCTGTCGTTCAAAGACGCCGATTATTCGGGCTTTGGAGGGCCCAAGGCGTGACGACGAGTCAAATACGATTGCTTATACTGGGAGAGGCTTTTGTATTAGGAGCGCTTGGGACGGCGGCAGGGGTAGGTTTGGGTACGGTTCTGGCGAATAGTCTTACTCATCTCATCACACGAACCATTACTGATCTCTATTTTGTGGTTTCCGTGAGTGAAGTATCGATGACGCCGTTTGAAGTCGGTAAAGGGATCGTACTTGGTGTTGGTGCGTCATTAATGGCCGCGGCTCTACCCGCCCGGGAGGCGATGAAGGCCCAGCCTCGTGATGTTATGAATCGCTCTCATATAGAAGGCATCGCTACTAGGACCGCCCCAAAGGCAGCGGGGGTCGGTTTATGTACGCTGTTTTTGGGATTGGGCGGGCTCTACCTGTCAGCCGGAAGCCTTTGGCTCAGTTTTGGTGCCCTCTTTGTTGTATTGTTCGGTGCTGTACTCATGACACCGTTGTTGGCAGTGGGTTGTATCCGGGCTATTCAACCGATTTTGACCATGAGTGGGGGATTATTGGGAAGGATGTGTGGACGAGGTATTGAGTCCACTTTAAGCCGAACGGCGGTCGCCATTTCGGCTCTCATGGTCGCGGTATCAGTGACTGTCGGCGTAGGAATCATGGTGGAGAGCTTTCGCGCTACGGTTGTCCAATGGCTGAGATCTTCTTTGTTGGCAGATGTCTACGTTGCCCCGCCGGGTTTAGTATCTAGGCGAAGCAATGACACGTTGGACCCCCGTCTCGTCGAGAGCTTGTTGGGCATGCCCGGCATAGCTGATGCCAGCACTTACCGGGCGGTTACGGTCGAATCGGACTTTGGTCCATCACAGCTCGTCGCTGCAAAACTCACACGGAAAAGTTTTGACGGGTATCGGTTCCTTTCAAGTGATTCGGAGTCGATCTGGGAGGAATTTCGCCACAGCGATGTGGCGATCATTTCGGAGCCGTATGCCTACAGACACCGGCTAGTTCCTGGCTCCGTTGTTCGATTAAACACTGACAGAGGCCTGGCCTTATTTCGAATAATTGGCGTCTTCACCGACTACGGGTCGGACCAAGGGATCGTCGTTGTTAGTCGGGCCACGTATAACAGGTGGTGGGAGGACTCAGACGTCTCCTCCTTGGGGATTTACGCCCGGCCAGGAATCAGTGTGACTAACCTCGTCGAACAATTCAGGTACGTTTCCGGGGACGAGCACCATGTCATTGTTCGCTCGAATCGGACATTGTTGTCCGATTCACTAGCCGTGTTTGATCGGACGTTCGCGATCACTTCTGTCCTTCATCTGCTAACCACGGTTGTTGCGTTCGTTGGGGTGTTGAGCGCGCTAATGGCGTTACAGCTGGAGCGTCGGCGCGAATATGGCGTATTGCGCGCCATAGGTTTTACACCATCTCAGATGTGGGGGTTGGTAACTGCACAGACGGGATTGATTGGCTTGGTCGCCGGTATATTGGCGGTACCCGTCGGCATAGGGCTCGCGGGAATTCTCGTTTTGGTCATTAATCGACGCTCTTTTGGATGGACGTTACAGCTAACCATGTCACCCGAAATACTGTTAGAGGCATTAACGATATCGGTAGCAGCGGCACTTCTTGCAGGAGTATATCCAGCGTTCAAAACTTCGCGCCTTTCGCCAGCAGTCGCTTTGAGAGAAGAATAAAGAAACACGGCAGAATGAGGAAAAGCACTATAATTGTTGTTACCGTTTGTGTCGTTTGCGTCATCGCATTGTTGCGTGATTACCCGAGAATTCCTGTGCCCGAGTTGGAGCGGCGCCTCTCTATCCAAAGCGTTTTTCGTTCAGATACTGAGGGTTTTGCCGTAGCGGCCGAACACCGCCGCTTTTCTTTCCCCGATGATCATGGTGCACATCCGCAATACCGAACGGAATGGTGGTATTACACGGGTAATCTCGAGGGTGGCGGTGGACGGCATTTTGGTTTCCAACTGACGTTTTTTCGTACTGCTTTGCATCCGCCAACCCGGGGTTTCGAACGTAAATCCAGCTGGGCCACGACACAGGTCTACATGGCGCACTTCGCCCTCACGGACGTGGAGGAGGGGCGTTTTTATGCATTCGAGAGATTCAGTCGCGAAGGTATCAACTTGGCCGGAGCTACTGTTCGTCCGTTCCGTGTATGGCTGGATGATTGGACTGTAGAGGAGCGGGCCGAGGGCGGTGCCACGGGTCTGGGAATGGCTATGGCGCTGAAGGCGGAGGAGGAAGGGATAGGTATTGATCTCCGTTTGCGCTCGGAAAAGCCCGCGATACTGCATGGCGAGAAAGGGTTGAGTAAAAAAGGAACAGGAATAGAGAACGCTTCTTATTACTACTCGCTTACCCGGCTTGAGACTTCGGGGCAGATTGACGTCCATGGGAAGCGGTTTGATGTTGAGGGTCTTGCGTGGATGGATCGGGAGTGGAGTACTAGTTTTCTGGATGACCGTGCTCGAGGTTGGGATTGGTTTGCACTACAGTTGTCCGATGGGACAGAGTTGATGTGTTACGACATAAGGCTCGAAAACGGTGAACGGTCTCCCTTCGGTGGAGGCACATTTGTCGCGCGGGACGGTGCGTCCGTTAGCCTACGAAAAGAGGATATTGATGTGCTGGTTCTAGCGGATTGGGTCAGTCCGCGAAATCAGATTGAGTACCCGGCTAAATGGAGTATTCGAATCTCTAGTCTCGACATTGATGTCGTAGTTAGCCCCCACCTTCAAGACCAGGAAATGCACACGCTGATACGGTATTGGGAAGGTGCGGTGGGCGTTCGCGGCAGTGTTCGTGGCAAGCGAGTTGACGGGAGCGGGTATGTAGAGATGACAGGCTACGGGGAAAAGGGTGGCGAAATGACCTCGTTTTCGGGAATGGGTTAAAAGGCCCAGCACAATAGATCCGTCATTTACACACATTTTTAGTGGGCGACATTCTCGATCGCGACCCGTGAATTTCTAACAGAACGACAGGATTTCCTTTGCGATCGCTTCAGGGCCCCAGTTGTTAGATTGTTGATGTGTTTGGTAAGGACATTTTTAAATGATGCCCTTTTTAACGGTAGTTTGGAGACGATTGTGAGATACTTTTTTGATCGTGTGATTATTTTTCTCGAAACGGCCGGGGCGGGGATATGGATCGGTGCATTAGTGGGATTTGGCTATTCCGTTGCCGGCACGGTTTTTCAAGAGTTACCAACTATCACCTTGGCCGGTGAGGTTAATGCGTCAGTTCTGAAGAAGCTGAACCGTCTCGAGTTTGCAGCGGCTGCCTCTATGGCGGTAGCAGCCATTTACTTTCTGTCCCGGAGCGACTCGTGGACAGTGGTCCGATTTGGAAAGACGGCTCTTGTAGTTGGGATGTCCGTGTTACTCATATACTACGCTTTGGTTTTGGGGGACCGGCTCGAATATTTGCGAAGCGTGGAGATTCAGAATTTCGACGCTTACGATGCGGCGAAGCAGTCGTTTCGTGATGAATTCACGCTACTTCATCACCGCTATACACAATTGGTCAAAACGAATTTATGCATGGGCCTAGGCTTCTTGCTTCTGTCCGCTTTTGAGAAACGACTATGAGCGTTCTACACCGCAGCAATTATTGACTCTTGGGCCCTAGGGTCTCCACAGCGCGTAAAATATTCTTGCGCTTTTTGGCTGGATCGGTTTCGAAGGACTGCATCTGCAGGAATACAGTATCGACACCATTCTCGAAGTAGCGTTCGATGTTTGCTTTGATCCGATCGGTATCACCCTGGAGGATCAGATCATCGATAACCTCTTGGGGTACTGCCGCTACCGCCGCTTTCCTGTCGCCGTTTGACCAGGCTTCCCACATCGGGGTCAAGAGGTCGCTACGGCCCAGCCATTGATGAAACGCTTTATACACTGGAACGTTAAGGTAGGTGTTTATGTGTCGCCTCATGCCGGTCGCTACAACGTCGCTTGGCGGATCGACGCTGACAAAGACCCTGGCCGTAATTTCAATCTCGCTTGGGCCACGACCAGCATCTCCTGCTGCTGTCTGGACCACCGCGACGGATTTTTTGACGTCTTCCGGTGATAGCCAATTTACTATTGCTCCGTCAGCGTGTCGTCCCGCGATCTGTAGCATTCTCGGTTTGAGTGCCGCAACATGGATGGGAATCTCAGTTTTTGGTGGCCTGCTCAACCTGAACCCCTTCACGGAGAATGTGTCACCCTCGAACGTGACACGTTTACCCGTAAAGGCTTGACGGAGGAACTCTAGTGTTTCTCTTACGCGCAATGCGGGACGGGAGAATTGTCCTCCGTTCCATGACTCGACTATGGGATGAGAACCTGCTCCTATGCCCAGGCAAAAACGCCCAGGAGCCAGCTCTGCAAGCCCGGCGGCAGTCATCGCCAGGGTAGCTGGGCCTCGTGTGTACACATTCGCTATCGCGGTTCCTAAGCGCAGATTTGTCGAAAGAGCAAGCGCGGCGAGTGGAGAGAAGCAGTCTACACCATCCACTTCAAGTGACCAGGCGTCCGTGTATCCGTTTGCCTCTGCTTGTTGTCCGATTTGGACATGGTCGGCGAGAGTTAGTTGCTCTATAGGTACAGATAAGGACCATCGCTTCTTGCTCATTGCTACCCCCTCAATGTGAAATCAACGCATGACCATAGCGGTTTGGGCTTCTTTTGTCGAAGAGGGGGACTCAAACGGAATGGTACGTTGTCTCCAGGTACTGCATGATCTGTTCAGGCTCTGAGAGTGATTCTCGGGTGTTCGGATCTATCAAGTACGGGACTGAGGCCTGCCCCGAACACGCCCGCAATCGGCTAAGTTTTGTACTTCCGGGCGCCGCATTGTGCAGATAATAGGGAATCTCTAGTTCGGAGAGTAGCTCACGCACCGGACGGCACGTGGGGGATCCTTCGTAGCCATAGAGTTCGAGAAATTGAACCGGGCGCACGGATTTTTTAGAGAAGGAACCTTTACCCGGCCGGACAAGGGCTGCAAACGATAGCAAGACAGTGCTTGGCAACGTTGGCGCTAGCATAAATGGTACAGGGCCGACTCCATAAGTCTTGAATAGGTACTGGATAATGTCGTTTGACTCGTACATCTTGACCTCGGTGTTCGGATCAATGAAGTAGGGAAACTGGTGTTTTCCCCCAAGTTGCTTGGCGATCGCTCGATATCGAGATCCTCTTTTCGGGCAAGGATAAATTAGTGCGTCGAGGTCGAGGACAGTCAGAGTCTCACGGACTCTCCGGCAGTATGGTCATCCTTCAAAATCGAAGAGTGTTATTGTTGCGTGTGGTCGCTTGCCGACTGGTCCGGCAGCGGTAGCGGTCCAGAGTCGGACAATAGTACTAAAAAAACTTGTGGCGGCGGTGAGAGGTCGCATACGTCGAGGGCCAGTTCTTAGTCGTGCTCGATCCAGTCAATAATGTGGTCTTCTATGAGGTCTGTCGTGAGGTCGTCTTCAGAGATTGCCTTCCCACGTACAGAAATTCCGGCGTGATGCACGGTCGCGCCGCTGCCTGATACCAAAGGGTGCCACCACGCCAACCCGCGACCTTCCGCAATTCGCCTGTACGCGCACGACATAGGTAGCCACTTGATACGCGAGAGGTTCTGCGGGGAAAGTGACACACAGTCGGGTATGAGTTCCGTCCGTTGTTCATAATGCCGGCACCGGCACAGTTTCAGGTCAAGAAGGCGGCAGGCTGCATTAGTGTAGTGAAGGCTGCCGGAATCGGCATCCTCCAATTTTGTCAAGCAACACCTGCCGCACCCGTCACACAAGGATTCCCATTCCCCAGCGGTCATCTCTTTGAGGCTTTTGCGCTGCCAAAATGGTATCGCGTTTTTTTTTGAGCGCATTTTCTCTCCGTTAGTAATCGCGTTTTTCGCATGACAGTCTGCAGCCGTCCATTCGAATCGCAAGAGGCGCCACCAACTGTGAACATTGCTGCTATTTTAAGCGTGCCGTGACTTTGATTTCGAGCATTCCTCCCGGGAAGGCTAGTTCAGATATTCCGATTGCTGTCCAGGCGGGGAAAGGAGAGTTTAGATAGCGGTCTTTTACTTTCATGAATGCGGCAATGTTCTTCTGGAGATCCACGTGATACGTCGTCATGTCGACGATATCATCCATGGTCGCACCGGCAGCTTCGAGCGGCGTTTTGACGTGCTCAAATGCCTGAGTAAATTGTTCTTCCAGATCATCCGGAACCTTGTTCCCCTGCCCCACACCTATTTGTCCTGAGCAATGGAGACGGTCTCCGTCTTTTACCGCAGGCGCAAAGTGGAAATCATTGTAGTACGCTTCCATTCCTTTGGGTATTACGACCTCTTTTGCCATTGAACCCTCCTTTAGTTTGGCTTACCAGCGGTAATCGTATCACCATAACGGCCGCAGTGAAAAGGCCGATTCTGGTGTCTATACTACCAGACGAATGACGAAAGATTTCAATCCCGTATGACGGCTTAGTGACGTTGGGGGTCATTTGGCGGTGCGTCCAGTGCCGGCGCTGGTTGAAAACCAGAGTAGGATACACCCCGCTGTGATAGCAATGTCGGCTATATTGAAGATGCCAGTTCTTAAAGGGCCAACGCCGAGATTTAGGAAATCGATGACACTACCGTCGTTAAAGATGCGATCTATCATGTTGCCTATACCACCAGATAGGATCAGTACCAGCGCGATAAACGAAGGCTGGTTCGTATTCCACTTGACGACTAAATAGATGCCGAGCCCCGCGAGCATCAGCGTTGTTGCGACCGTGAGAAGCCAATATCGGACAGTGGGGGACAGTCTATTCCCTAGGCCAAGAAAGGCCCCCTTGTTTTCGGCGTATTGGAGCCGAACACTATCCGCCATAAATGAAATTGGAGGTTTCAGTCTGAGATGTTCAGTTGCGATGTTCTTTGTGGCCTGGTCCAATAAAATGCTAATTGAGAGGATTGCCACGCCTAGTATGAGTCGTTTGATCGCGTTGGCGCTACCCATATTTTTCTTCTTTACCGAAACTTTCTGCTCCGACCAGTAACGCCTAACTTTTCGCACTGATTTGGTCGAGAATCTTCTGCGCATTGGCATGGCCCGATTTTGCTGCTTTCTTTAGCCAATCGATCCCTGCTTCACGATCTTCTGCTACGCCACGGCCTTCAAGGTACATTGCTCCGAGGTTATATTGGGCGCCGGTGTGGCCCCTTTCCGCAGCCTGGCGGAACCAGCTGGCTGCCTCTGCGTCGTCCTGGTCGGTGCCGCGCCCAGTAAAATATATTGTTCCTAAGTTGAATAACGCTCCCATGTGGCCCTGATCGGCTGCCTGTAAATACCAGCCTCTGGCCTTCGTGTAGTCTTGCTCCAGACCATAGGCGTTGTCATACAAAACTCCGAGATTGTACTGCGCTTCTGCATGCTGTTCATCAGCTGCGCTTCGTAGCCAGAGCGCAGCGGCGGCGTAGTCCTGTTCAACCCCGGACCCTTGCACATACAGCATGCCAAGCCTGAACTGAGCCCTGGTATGACCCTTTTCTGCGGCGCGTTGAAACCATTTGGCGGCGTGCCTGTGGGCCTTTTCACGGTTTTTCCCTGCGAGGTATAGCATTCCCAGATTGAATTGCGATCCCGAGTGCTCTTGCTCTGCAGCTCGCCGAAACCAGGTTGCTGCTTCCTTCGCATTTTGTTTTACGCCTTCCCCTTTAACGTACATTACCCCAAGATTGTTTTGTGCCGTAGCGTCGCCGGCCTTCGCCGAGGATAGCACGTCATCGACAGTTTGAGAGTTGGCGGTGGTCAAGAAGCAGAAGGTCAGACCCAACACAAACACGCTGTGCGCTAAAGAGAGTCGGGGAACATCTGATTTTGTCATACAATCTCCTTGCCGTGGGCTTGTTCAATTGCCTGCCATCACGGACGCTAGTATTCTACCAGAAATAGGGAAAGTTTCACGTCGGTACAGTAAGGATGGCCTAAGTGCGGTCGGTCGACGTTCTGGCAGCCAATCGCTAGGATAGGGAAAGTATGGGTAAAGATCCTGACGGGCGTGTGGCACTATGTCCCCGCATACTTGTGCGCGGCGACATAGACGGCTTTTTCGCACTCTTCATTGATAACCTGTTACAGCTGATGCTGATTGCCGTATTGTGTCCAACGGTGTGCGGACTCCCCTTGGATCTCGTTTTCGAGCGCATCCTCCCAGGCGCTGCGATTTCCATACTTGTGGGAAATGTCTTCTATGGGTGGCAGGCGAGACGTTTAATGCATGTGACAGGGCGGAACGATGTCACGGCACTTCCGTACGGTATAAACACGCCTAGCTTGTTCGCTTTCATTTTCCTGATTATGGGGCCTGTGTATAGAGAGACTGGAGACCCCACGCTTGCATGGCAGGTGGGTGTCTTCGCCTGCTTTTTGAGCGGAATATTAGAGATGGCGGGCGCTCTAGTGGTCGATTGGCTCCGAAGGAATACTCCACGCGCGGCATTGCTGACCGCGCTTGCCGGTGTGGCCCTTACGTTTATCGCGGTAGGGTTCGTCTTCCAAATATTTGCTAATCCGCTTGTCGGTGTGGTCCCGATGGTCATCATTCTTGTCACGTACGGGTCACGGACCCTACTGCCCGGGAAACTGCCAGGCGGCCTGGTCGCCGTGGTGACGGGTATTGGCTTGGCTTGGGGCCTACGGTTTTTCGGACTGGCTGTTTTCGATCCGCCCAATGTGGAAACGCAGATCGGGCTACATTTGCCAAAACCGGTTCCCGGCCATCTAATCACGTCGTTAGTCGATGGTGCGGGTCTGCAGTATCTGGCTGTCGTTTTACCTATGACGTTGTTTAACGTTCTTGGCTCGCTGCAAAACCTTGAGAGCGCCGAAGCAGCAGGCGACCGTTATGAGACTAAACCCTCGCTTTTGGTAAATGGAGTGGGGACAGTTGTTGCGGCGATGTTTGGGAGTGCCTTTCCGACGACGATCTATATCGGTCACCCAGCATGGAAATCAATGGGTGCGCGTGCGGGGTACTCGGTCATTAACGGGATCGTAATTTTTCTTTTGTGTTTGGCCGGCATAATGACGGTCGTGTTGCGTGTTGTACCCTTAGAAGCGACGCTGGGCATACTTCTGTGGGTTGGCATCGTCATGGCGGCTCAAGCCTTCCAGGAAGTTCCGAAAGGTCACGCAATAGCCGTTGCGTTTGGGCTAATTCCCGCGATGGCAGCGTGGGCCCTTCACCTAATCGAAATAAGTCTTCGAAAAGCAGGGGTCTTATTGGTGGACATCGTACCTAGATTCGGCTCAGACCTCTACATAATTGGATTGCTGGCTCTGAGCCAGGGGTTCTTGCTCACCGCGATGGTTCTTTCCGCGACGCTTGTTCACATAGTAGAACGCAGATTTGACCGAGCGGGAGCGTGGATGTTCGTGGCGGCAGGTTTGTCTTTTGTGGGGGTTATGCATGCGTACGAACTGACGGATGCTGGCGTGGAGAACGTCTTTGGATGGGGAGCGGGCTTTGAATTTAGTGTCGCCTACGCCCTTTGTGCGGGTTTCTTAGTGTTTGTGCACGCCGGGCAACGGCGAATATCTTAGAGCACATGTGTCTCAGAATTTTGTTCTTTTATCGGATAAATCAGAAGACAGAGAACTCTTCCCGATTTCCCCGCCGATTAGTGTTCTCCTTTCGAAGTGAAGAAGCCTCTACTTAGGAGTACGCCTGTGTGAAGGCTCTGTGTTGAAAAACGTTCCCAAACATTATGAGTTCAGTTCCTTCATTGAGTCGTGTAGATCCAACCGGGTTGATGTGTACGTCTCCGTCGGTCTCTATACCAATTACAATGAGTCCAGTCCGCGCGCCAATACCACTTTCTGAGAGGGTGAGTCCTACCAACATCGGTGGCACCGGCAGAGCAAATACCTCTACGCCGTCTCCCAAAAGTGTCAGTTCCCGGCCTTCTAGTCTGCCGAGGGCGAACTCAGTTGCCAAAGATGAACAACTCAAGACGAAATCGGCACCGGCTCGGTGAATAGCCTCGGTGTTTCTCTGATGTGTGATGCGACTCACGATTCGAAGGTTCGGGTTAAGCCTCCGGCAATAGACCGTCAAGTAGATGTTCATGGCATCGTCATTGGTGGTAAGCAACACGGCAGGTGCATTTTGAAGGCCTGCATTTTGAAGAAAGGTTCCATCGGCAGCATCTCCTATGAAGACCTTGTCCGCGGCTCCAAGCAGAGCCTCATGCAGTTTTTCGTCACGTTCTACAAGATGTACGGGGACGCCTTTCTCCTTCAGCGCCAGGGAAGCTGCAGTCCCTACCTTACCGCCTCCGATTACAAGTACAGGATTGTAGTTTGGGTCGTAAATGATGAGCATCTCATCGAGCGCCTGCATTTGAGCTTCCGTACCCATGACGACAACAACGCTATTTTCTGAAAGACGCGTTTCGGGTGTGACGGGTAGCATGTGGCCTCTTTCCCAAATGGATACGATGTTTAGGCCAAGGTTTTGCCGGAGTTGGGTATGCTCGACTGTTAAACCCGCTAATGGCGTTTTTCGAACTGAAAATTCCGACACCTGCAAGTCTCGGAAACGGCTGATCACGTGGGATTCGCTATGGCCAGCGTTAATGCGCTTGATAAGGTCCTCGCCTAGTCGTTGCTTCAGGGGAAGCACAAAGTTTGCGCCGCTCAACTCTAAAATATCGATCGAATCGGTGTTGTCCGCCGTTGCCATTATTGGTACGTCGGGCGCGACGGAGCGTATAGTTAAAACAATATTAGTGTTTGTGGTGTCGTTGTTATTGGCCACAATCAGACGGGCCTTAGACGCTCGCACAGATTCGTAGGTCTGACGGTTATCGGCATTCCCGAATATGACGGACACGCCGTCGTCCGCCAGATGGGCTGCAGCATTAGGGTCCGATTCAATGACGTAGTAGGGAATATTTTCGAGTCGTAGTTGTGCGATTAGTGCAGGAGCTAGGTCATCGTAGGAACAGATAATGACATGACCGTCGGTTTCCTCGGGTGCCTGTCGGGGGGCCCGAAAACGTATTTGCGCTTCTAGCCAGGGCGCGTAGAAATACCGGATAAAAGTGAAGGGCAAAACAATAAGCAGAAGGATCACGCCTGTCAGTAGGACTAGCACGCTGAAAAGACGCCCGACGTCGCTGTGAAAGGTGATGTCGCCAAATCCGAGCGTCGTCATGACCGTTAGGGTCCAATAGAGCCCGGTGAGCCATGAATGTTGCTGCTCTTCCATTGTCCCCATAATAAAATGGAAGATACCGGAGAACGCGAAGATAATTGCTAGCAGAAATCCAAAGAATTTGAGGAGAGTACTTATATTCCGTCGTGTCTCCGGTTCATTGACGAAATACACTAACTGTTGGCCGATTCGGTTCATTGTAACTATCGAAGCAAACAGTGGACACGGCAGTCAAGAGTCACAGACTTCAAAAACAAATGAGAAACCTTGTTGTTGCGGGTTGGCATGGGATTGATCCGTGTGTTTTCGCTGGAAAATGAAGGGATTTTGCGCGAACCAGATTAGACAATTGGGGTTTCTTGTCGGAGTCGTGCCTAGACCATTGTGTCGGAGCTCTGCCACATGGGCTTGGCGGGTCGAGTTTCTCCGTAGGGTGCTATTTCTAATATTTTTAGCTCTATGCCAACGGGACTAATTCTAAATCAATTGTTATCTTGACCTCCTCCCCAATAGTGACGCCGCCAGAATCGAGTACGGAATTGTACTTGAGCCCGTAATCAGTGCGATTGATCACGGCGGTGGCAGTACCGCCAAGTCTTTGTCCGCCCCAAGGGTCGGTTATCGGTTTAGGTGACCCGGAAACCTCGACTACGACTTCTTTTGTAACGCCCATCATGGTTAGATCGCCGGTCACGCGAAAGTTCGCGTCCCCAGCTGACGTGACAGTTTTGGACGTGAAGGTGATTTTGGGGTGGTTTTCCACGTCAAAAAAATCGGCACCTCGCAGATGTTCGTCTCTCTTTTGATTGCGCGTGTTTATCGATGCAGTTTCAATAACGACTTCTACCGACGATTCGGTCGGCGTTGTTTCGTTGATCACTGCAGAAACTCGGAATTCATCGAAGGTGCCACGAACGGTCGACACCATTAAATGACTCAGCGCGAACTGTACGCTCGCGTGGGACGGATCGCTTTTCCATGTAGTCGCGCGTGACGTGTTAGGGACAAACAGCAGGGCAATAGTAACTATAGCTATTAGGATTTTTGCCATATTGTTTCGTTGGCCTCCTCGTAAACTAATTCGATCAGACTTTCACCTTTGTTGGGTACCGCAGTTCCCATTGCACGCTGTACAGCCGGTTCTTTCGTAAGTTGGCGGCAATATTGCCGGTCACCGGCGGTCTGTTGCACCAGTCGCGCAGACGTTATCCGGCTTTAGTCATTCTAACAACTCCCACCCCCCTCCGAGTGCCTTGTATAGAGCAACGACGTGGGAAGATATCGCCGTGCTACTCTGCGCAAGTTTATCTTCGGCTCTGTGGAGATCGCCTTGTGAGATAAGGACGCTCAAAAAGTTCTCGAGCCCGCTAAGGTAGCGTTCTTTTGCTATTTCCACTGCGGCCTTCGTCGCAGTAACAGACTCGATCAGCCACTGTCGACGAAGACGTTCTTTATTGTATGCCACCACGGCATTTTCCACTTCTTCTAAAGATACGAGTATCGTTTTTTCGTAGCGGGCCAGTGCTTGTTCCTGTCTCGCATCCTGTACTTCTATGTTTGCGCGAACACGGCCCGCATCGAAAATTGGCCAGATGATTGAGGGACCCGCTGACCATGACAACCCGACGGGCTTTCCCAAATCAGAAACGTTGAGCCCTTGAGTGCCAAGGCGCCCTGTCAGCGTCAGACGCGGGAAAAGGTCGCCAGTAGCGACGCCTATTTGCGCACTCGTGGCTGCGAGCGCTCGCTCGGCGGCGCGAATGTCAGGGCGTCTGCGGAGAAGTTCCGATGGTAGCCCTATTGAGGTGCCGAGAGCTGCAGAGGGGATACCTGGATTTTTTCCAAGGTCTTCAACGTAGCTTTCGGGTGGATCGCCGACCAGCACAGCGAGACGGTGCATATATTGTTCTACAGAGGTTTGTAGGGCGGGGACGCTGGCCAGGGTAGAAGTATGTAGGGCACGCGCTTCTTCGACGTCCAAAGCGCTCGTCAGCCCTCCCTCATACCTAGCCTGGGCAATTTCTAGAGAATCTTTCTGCGAAGCTATATTTTCTAGTGCAATGGAAACGCGCGTCTGCGCGCCCCGCAGCTCTATATAATTGTGGGCGATCTCGGCGACAAGTGTTAATAAAACGTCTCGAAAAATTTCTTCAGTTTCGTCTACCCGGGCTTCAGCTGCGGCAACTTCCCATCGGGAACGACCAAATAGGTCGAGTTCCCAACTGGCATCCAGAGCGGTGGCATAAAAGTTCCTATCTTCACCGAAGGAAAATGAACGGCCCGGCGAGCCGTTGGGCCGAGCGGACGGATCGGTGTTCTCTTCGGCATCACTGTTGAGAAAATCTGCCAGGTCAAAAGATACGACTGCGCTGCTACTGCGGTTTCTCGCATAGGAGCTTGACCAGCCGAGAAAAGGCCAGAACCTAGAGGCAGTGACGACCCTTGACGCGCGGGTTTCTCTAATACGTGCAGTCGCCTGGCGGATCTCCTTATTATTCGTGATTCCTCTGTCGATGAGGGATAACAGGAGCGGGTCTTGAAACGTTTTCCACCAGTTGGTCAGCTTTGGGCCATCGCTGGTCGGTGAGGTGATTTTGTTCTGCCACGTGTCGGGAATGGGAATTGACATGGGGGAGGGCCGCGGAGCAATTGTGCAGGCAGCGAAATATACTAGACAGGGGAAAAGACAAAGCCATCGAGTACCCCACTTCCACTGCGGCCCAAGATCACTATTCTGTTTCTTGTGTTGGTTTGATGGGCTATGCACATCGTCCTCCGTGCGCCGGCCACTGGGCCTTATTAGCGGCCTGTTGTCTGTAAAATTCGAGAACCGTTGACCGCCTAGCGAGTTTTTGCGTTCGGTTCTAGAGGTGCCGCCGGGGGAACCATACCAACGCGCAGTTTTTCACCGAGGTGAGTCACTAATATATAAATCACGGGTATGACTAGTAACGTGAATGCTGTTGAGAAGGTCAGTCCTCCAACCACGGCGGCGCCAATGGGACGTCGACTTTCAGCTCCTGCTCCGGTTGCTAGTGCGAGGGGTAAGGCCCCTAAGATGGAGGTTGCGCTAGTCATCAGTATTGGTCGGAACCGTCTCTGCCCGGCTTCTATGACGGCGGGCAGGAGTGCTTTTCCCCTTGCCCGCGCCTGATTTGCGTAATCGACCAGAAGGATCGAGTTCTTGGTGACCAACCCTATTAGCAAGATGATGCCTATTTGGCTGTAAAGATTCAGCGTATGCCCAGTGGTAAACAGGATTAGGAGGGCCCCAAACAATGCTAATGGAACACTCGCCAGAATAGTCAACGAGTGGAAAAAATTCTCGAACTGCGCCGAGAGAACAAGGTAAACAAAAGCCAATGCAATGAAGAAAGTAATATACATTTCTCCGGAAGATTCAACGAATTCCCGTCCGCTCCCGCCGAGCGCAGTCGAAAAGCCGGACGGAAGGACTTCATCTGCAATTTCGTATACAGCCGTCAACATTTCGCCGAGGGTCGCTCCAGGGGCCAAACTGCCCGTGATAGTCGCGGAGCGTTGCAAGTCGTAGCGATTGAGTTGGGCTGGCGCTATCTGGGGTGTGGGTTGCACGAGACTAGACAAGGGGACCATTGTCCCTTTTCGACCATGAACATAAATCTGTCCGATTTGGTCGGGGATGCTACGGTAGGGTGATGCTAGCGAGGTTATCACGTCATATTGGCGGCCTCTCATGATAAATTCGTCTACTTTAGCCTGGGAAAGCAGGAGTCGAAGGCTGTGAGCGACCGTAGAAACCGGGACTCCGAGGTCGGCTGCACGGTCGCGGTCGAAGACCATGTCAAGCTGGGGATTGTCTAGCCGTAAGTCACTATCGACATTAATTAGGGTTGGTAGCTGCGCGAGGCGCGTTAGCATCGATTGGACGGCTGAGGAAAATTCCTCTTGTGTGGCTGAAGCATTTTTGAGGATAAACTCCAAATCGTTGATGCTGCGCTGATTAAGTGAAGGTGGGTTTATAGGGAAGACCAAGGCGCCGGTCATCGCGAAAAAATCAGGGAACAGCTGGGAAACGAGTGTCTGCTGTTTGACCGTCCGCTCTTTCCAATCCGAAAGTCTGGTGAACACCACTCCGTCACTGGTGCTAGGAGGACCGCCTATGGAAAGGCCGACTGCTTCGAAGAACGCCTCGACCTCTGGGATACGTTTTATCCGTTCCTCAACCTGGTCCAGTGTCTTAGCGGTGTAGGAGAGGGTCGACCCCTGAGGCGCTTTGATAATAGTCATTATTCTGCCGCGGTCTTCTATTGGCACGAGAGTCGATGGAATGGCAAACAAGAGCAGCCCGCCCCCGACCATCATCACTACTAGGAAGGCGGCCATGATATGTGGGCGTACGAGAGCAATCTCAAGCAATTTTGTATAACCGCGATTTAGACCGTTGAAACAGGACTCAACGGCGATATAGATTTTTCCATGCGAAGTCGGGACGTTTAGAAACTGGTCACACATCATTGGGACAAGGGTGAGCGCGACGAAAGTAGAAATCGTGACGCTGGCAGTCATGGTGAGGGCAAACTCACTGAAAAGGCGCCCGAGATTGCCTGTTAGGAGAGATAGCGGCACAAGTACGGCCACCAGAGAAACGGTTGTCGCAATTACTGGAAAACCGACTTCGGCGGAGCCGCGGCGCGCGCTGACCCTTTTCGATTCGCCGTTTTCTTGTCGACGATAAATGTTTTCTAAAACGACAATGGAATCATCCACTAACAGGCCGATGGCAAGGACCAACGCGAGGAGTGTTAGAACATTGATCGAGAAGCCAAGAACGACCATGAGAGCGAAGGTTCCTATCAAGGACACGGGAATCGCCACGGAAGAAATTATGGTCGTCCACGCTGATCTGAGAAAAATTAAGTTCACAAGTACGACTAAACTGAAGACTATGCCGAGTGTGAACCATACCTCTTTGAGGGAGGCGCGGACGAAGATGGTACTGTCAACCGCGACGCGCAACTCTACGCCGTCGGGCAACGCGCCGCGAATAGCAGGCAGTGCCCCATGTACGGCATCGGAAACCTCGAGCTGATTAGAACGTGATTGTCGAATGATTCCGGCACCCATTGTTGGTTGGCCGTTTAGCCTGGTGAGAACATTATAGTTTTCAGAGCCGAGTTCTGCCCACCCAACGTCTTTTATACGAACACGTCCTTCATCGTTTTCACGTATAATGAGTTCTTCGTAACTCGAGGGATGTTCTATTTGTGCGTCGGCTAAGACTGTAAACTTGCGAGCGCTACCCTCTACTTCTCCGGCGGGTACCTGAAGGTTGTTATCGAGAATTGTGCGCCGTATGTCGGCGGGATCTACCCGGTGGAGAGCCATTTTTGTAGGGTCTAACCAGATACGCATCGCGTACTTCCGACCACTCGCAAGTACCTCAGCTACCCCCGGTAATATTTGCAGGGGAGGGCGAATGATACGATCGACGATATCTGTCAGATCCTCAGCAGAGAATCTATCACTTTGGAGGCCGAGCCACATGATAGGAAAAGTGTTGGCCCCGGATTTAGCTACGATGGGTCGCTCCGCTTCATCCGGAATGTCGTCAAAAGCTCGTTGTATTGCGTTGCCAACGTCGGTGACCGCGACGTCTATGTCGCGACCGGCCGTGAACTCGACTGTGATGGAACTTCGGCCGAGACCGCTGATAGAACTAGTGTTACGGATTCCCTCAACGCCATTGAGTGATCGTTCAAGTGGCTCTGTAACGGTGCTTTCGACGGTCGCGGGACTTGCTCCTACATAGGTGGTGGTCACGGATACTACTGGGTTATCTACATCGGGGTATTCTCGCACAGGGATACGTAGGAAAGCAGCGAATCCCGCGAGCAAAATGACAAGGCTTAGGACAGTGGCTAACACGGGGCGATCGATGCAGAGGTGGGAAAGAAACATACCTTAAAAATCACAGGTTGCTAGCAGGGTTTTATTGGTACCCAGGCGGAGATTCTCGTTTTCGACCGGCTGATACTGAGAAGTCTGAACTGTTACGCCCGGCCGTAATTTTTGGTGTCCCGATACAACCACGACGTCTCCCGGGGTCAGGCCTTCGAGAATCTCGACTTTGCGCAAGGCGAAATGTCCCAATGTAACGTACCGACGTTTTACGACGTTATCCTGCACGGTATAGATTATCCGCTCCGTTCCCCGCCGGATAATCGCTTCCGAAGGCACTGCCAGTGTGTCAGAGATGCCACCCGTGCGCAGACGGAGGGCCGCTGCCATTCCTGGTAAGAGGCTCCCATCCTCGTTTGGTACGACGGCCTGGACGGTTACCGATCGCGTTTCGGGATCCAGGTAAGGGTCGATGGCTGTGACCGTGGCTGCAAAGCGTGCTCCACAGTGTCCTGCTACGCCGTCGATTTGTTGCCCCTCGGAAAGTTCTGAGACGTGATGCTGTGGCAGTGTGAATATCAGGTGAAGTGGTCGGGTTTGCGTAATCCTTACGATGGTATCGCCCGGGTCCATGTAGGCCCCCATGCTTACTTTGCGGAGGCTTAGTCTCCCGGAGAAAGGTGCCTGGATTGTCATTTTCTTAAAAATTGTAAGGGCCTCGTCAAGGCTCCCGCCGGTCGTCTCCACTGCCGCCTCAGCATCATCTAACGATTGCTGGGCCCGCGCTTTCTTTGGTATCTTGTTTAGGCGGTCGAGTGTAACGCGTGCGAGTTCGTGCTGTGCTCTCGCTATCGCGACCGCGGCACGTGCCTCGTCCGCGTCTATTTGCGCCAGAACATGCCCTCGTTCAACTTCTTTGCCCTCGGGAATGTCGAGAAAGATAATTTTCCCCCCGCGGTCCGCAGTTACTTCGGTAGTCTGAGGACTTGCGAGACTCCCCACGGCAGAAATAGTTCGTGCGAGAATCTCGGGCTCCAGGGTGACGGTTTGTACATGAATGACTGGCGGCCTCCGGCCTTGTGCAGCAGCCTCTGTTTTGGCGCACGCGCACAGTCCAAGTGAGAGAACAAAAATCAGAGAATAAAAATCTCGGAAAGAGAATTGCGGATTCATTAACAGACTAGGGAAAGGTCTACTCGGGCTTATCATCACGGGTCCTTGTGGAGTGTGAGAAATATTTCATAAAGCTTAGCTTCTACAGAACTCCTAGATTAACAAGCCTATACTACACCATTTCATAATCATTGGTCTGAGTCACTATGATTTGCGTCGGGATTTGTGTACTTGATTCGACTTGGTGGTGAAGGGTACATTCTACGGGTGTTGGCGACCCATTAGCGGGGGGCAGAGGGCGCAGTCCCATCCGGATTGTGATTGTATTTTCAGAACGACGCCAGGATCCACATGCCTGGAATGTCGTCGGTCGGTGAAGAGAAAGGTGGGTTTTGTGAAATTTGGACTTGTCGAAGATTTTAGAAATCCGCGGAAGTGGTACCGTCCGTACCCCGAACTCTATGAGGATATTCTGGCACAAGTTTCACATGTTGAGGACCTTGGCTTCGATAATGTGTGGCTTACGGAGCACCATTTTACGAGCGATGGGTACAATCCTTCGTTATTTCCCACCGCCGCAGCTATTGCCGCGAGAACGAAACGAATTCGCATTGGTACGTTCATTGTGCTTTTGCCTTTCCAGCATCCGGTCCGAGTGGCCGAAGATGCGACTAGCGTGGACATTTTTTCGAATGGGCGTTTCGATTTGGGGGTCGGTCAGGGGTACTCCTACCATGAATTTGACGCCTTTTGCATGCCGAGGAAAGAGCGTACTAGTCGTCTGACTGAAGGCGTAGAGCTGATTCAACGGCTGTGGACAGGCTCTGGGGTTAACTTCAATGGCCGGTACACACAGGTCAAGGACATGACAATTTCTCCGCGGCCGGTGCAGAAGCCACATGTTCCCCTCTGGATCGGGGCCCGGGCTGAGCAGGCCACGCGAAGAGTTGCCCGTCTAGGGTGCCATTTAATGGCGACTTTCGGATTGGATCCGGCTCCTTGGTATATCGATGAGCTAAAGGAACAGGGTAAGGACCCCGAGAAGTTCAATATTGCGCAACTGCGTTTTGTCTATGTAGCAGAAAGTGAAGATCAAGCATGGGCAGATATAGAACAACATGTATTCGATATGATGGAGTTCTACAGCGATATTGTGCAGGAAGCGAAAGATGTACCAGGGGATGAGAACTTTTGGACCTTACAGCGACCCGAGGATGTGCGGAATTCCGCTTTTGCCGACGGCGCAATGGTGGGAACTGTTGATCAGGTCGGCCAGAAGTTGGAAAAATTTTGTGAGGAATTTACATGCACTCACTTCGTAATGGGGACGCAGCTTCCGGGTCTGGATACGAAGAAGGCCAACCGATCGTTAGCAATATTTGCCAAAGAAATTATGCCAAACTTTCGTTAAGCGGTATTCGAAGCGAAAGATAAGCGATCGCGAAATATTTAGGCCACGGCCAATCGTCCTCACGCGCCACGTGACCCTGGGAAAAGATTGGAGGTTGGTGTGAAAGCTATGCGTCTAGCCCAGTTCGGGAGTCCGCACAACCTAAGGCTCGAGGATTCTCCCGACCCTGTCCCGGGGAGGGGGGAGTTGCTGGTAAAGGTTGAGGCGGCCGGGGTAAACCCGGCGGACTTGGTACGTATGTCGGGTAATTACCCGCTCCGGCTCCCACTTCCTTATATTCCCGGGACTGACGTCGCGGGCAAGGTTGTCTCGGTAGGGCAAGGGGTTGGCGACTTCAGAGCAGGCGATAAGATTTTCGGTCGTAGTACGAACGGCGGTGGATATGCCGAACGGGCGGTATTGCCAGTGAACGAGACGTTCTTATTGCCCCCTTCATTAACTTTTGCCGAAGGGGCCGCGATACCTGTTCCGTTCTATACAGCGCAGGTGGCCATTCAGGAAAAAGCAAGGCTCACCAAGGGGGAGACGGTCCTTGTATCTGCTGGCGGCGGCGGCGTTGGCGTTGCTGCGATCCAGTTGGCAAAGGTCGTTGGCGCGACAGTGATCACGACGGTCGGTTCAGCGAAGAAAGCCGAGCAGGCTAGACGTATAGGGGCTGATCATACCATCAATTACAAAAAAAGAGACTTTGTTGCTGAAGTCCAAAAGATGACGGACGGCAAAGGTGTCGACGTCATACTGGAGAATGTCGCCGCTGATAATTTCGCTGACGACTTTAGCGCGATCAGCCGACGGGGAAGAATCGTTATCATCGGTACGGGAACCGCTAAATCACCAGAGACGCGGTTTGTTACTGGAATGGCACTCTTCAAAGAGGTAACGATATATGGGATGGCGTTGCCCAACTCAGCCATCAAGATTCCGGGCGTAGCGAGAACGCTAATCGGACTCTTCGAAGCCGGACGCGTGCACGCCGTGGTTCATAGGAGTTATCCGCTTGTCGCAGCCGCGGAGGCGCTTCAGGATCTAATTGCGGGTAAGGTCTTTGGCAAACTTGTCCTTCTTCCACATTAGTAGGTGAGCCCGCTGCCTCGCAAACGGAAGCATTAGCCAGGATGACGGCTCAGGTGCCATTCAAAGTAAGGATCGCCCCGGTCAATGCGTTTGCTCACGCGAAGCACGATATCGCGGTCGTGAGCCGCGACCGCTCCTTCCCACAACGAGTTCCAGGCGTCAAAATAGAAATTGCGTACGGGGACGCCCCGCATCAAGTTCCAGCTGGACTGGCGCAGTATGATTGTAGAGGAGAGGACCGTTTCCTCGATAGTGTCGCCCTGGGCCCGGGCCATAGCCGTCATGTAGGAGGCGAAGGCACGGAGAGATCCCGATGGAATTTCGAGGATACGCGCCGTGTCTCGGTAGTATTGCATACCAACTAGTCTTGCGGTGTGGGAAAGTAGACGGTGCGCCTCTGGCGGCTCGAATACGTTGGACATTTCTTGAAAGGCGGACCTGAGGAATTCCATCGCGTAATTTCGCTCGGCCTTCCGAACCCGTTCCATTGGCCAAGAGGTCGAGGCCAGCCTTGGCGCAAGCTCCGGTTCAAATGTTGGTGCCCTCTCGTCGGTTACAAAGCGAACTCTTTCGTCTTGCGTGAGTTCTCTGTTGTATTCTAGGAAGTACCCCTCGAGTCCCGGATAGCCTTCGACTGTCTGTCCGGTACAGACGAACCCGAGCTTCTTATTTCGAAGCGACACGCCATTTTGGCCGTGCCATCCGTGCAACATGGCCGCACTGACTACAGACGGAATGCCGCAAATAGCTGTTCCTTCCCACATCCACCTTGGCGGAGGATAGCGGATCCAAGCCTTGTGGTCGGCCTCATACATATACTCGACTTGTACCGTTCCGAGAAAGTTAGATAGGTAGTGATATTGGGCGCACGCGACAGCGTCTGGAAGGCCCTCGAGTCCGAGCTTTTGTAGCCCCGGCAAGAACCTTTTGGTCTGTTGATGGCGAAAAAGCCGGTAAATCAATTGGCTGGCCGCTTCGGCACCTTTCTGGGATACTAGCGATAGGACCAAGCCGGTCATGAAAGCGTGGTAGAGTCGTGCGACCGCATTGTAATGTTCGATATCGCCCATAGGGTCAAAAATCACTTTGTATCCGTACGTGTAATATAGCCATCGATCGGTTCATCCGGTTTCGGTGCGGCAATTTAAGAATGTACACACCCCGTCGTCACATCGGTATTTTCTCACTGTTAAACAGACCTAAAGCCTGTGCATGTTCGTGGGCTAACAGCCATTCTTTACGTTGTAGCCCGCCGGCATAGCCGGTCAGTTTTCCGTTAGTTCCTACGAGGCGGTGGCAGGGAACAATTAGGGCCACCGGGTTGCGAGATGTTGCCGCGCCCACCGCACGAATAGCTCGTGGCCTGCCAATTTTGCGCGCGAGCTGGCCGTAGGTTTGGGTAGTGCCGACTGGTATTTGTTGTAGGGCTTGCCATACAGCCTGTTGAAAATCTGTCCCCGCTAGATCAACAGGTAGTGTGTCAAGAGCATCTAGGCCACCGGAGAAATATTCCTTGAGGCGGAATATTTCCGTTGGCTCTTCGGAAGATCGTGCTAGGCGGAATGCGCCAAAACGCTTTCTCATCAAGAGATGCATGCGAGTAGCGCAGTCCTTATAATCAATGGCGCACATATTTGTGCCTGCGGACACTAGCACGATGTCTCCGATTGGAGAGTCAAACTCCCACGTTGCTAGAGTCTTCATGTCTCCTCCCTTGCGAAAACCATTTCGGTTTGCAATATGGGTCGGGAATCCATATACGTTCCTCGGGACAACGTTGCATAGCAATAGGAGAACTGCAAATGGCTGAAGTCGGCTTATATGAGGCGATGCGGACGTTACGCGCTGTCCGGCGGCTGCGGACTGACCCTGTACCGGAAGATGTGATCCGTCGCGTTTTGGAAGCCGCGACTTGGGCACCGACCGGAGGAAACCGACAACCCTGGCGGATCATTGTCGTCCGGGACCCGGAGCGTAAGAAAAGGCTTGGCGTCCTTTATATGAGAATCTGGGAAACTTTCTCGAAAAAATACGCGAATAACCTCAAAGGACTTCCAGAGGATGAGCGTGTAAAACTCGAACGTATGCTCGGTGCAGGAGATTATCTCGCCCGGCATTACGAAGAGGCGCCAGTGATTTTTGTTTTTTGCTTTAACCCGAATGAAATGGCAATCACTGACGCAGAATTGGAACGGGTGTCCGTAGTAGGAGGAGGATCTGTCTATCCGTCCGTTGAGAACCTTCTCCTTGCCTGCCGGGCGGAAGGCCTGGGCTGCACGCTGACCACGCTCCTATGCACCTATGAACCAGACGTTCGCAAAGTTTTGGACATTCCGGATCCCTGGGGAACTGCGGCTGCCATTCCGGTTGGCTATCCGCTGTTGCGCGGCCACGGGCCGATCTCACGAAGGCCTGTGGAAGAATTAGCGTTCGATGATCGCTGGGGCCTCCCCTTCGGGAGCCCAACAAGATAATTCATGCCAGTTATTGAGGGGGAAGGCATCGGCGATTTTTTACGATGGAGACGAGGTCCGAACAGTCTGTCGGCGCGGAAAACAGAGAAGAATAAAACTACTCGGGGAAGATCCGAAATCGATACATGCTTCCGCGTTTTGTACTTGGTCCGTTCAAAATTGGTAGGTCATTCTCACCACTGTCTCGTCTCGTTTTCGATACAGGCCGCCTAATCCCCAGGTTTCGTCGACGCGACCGCCGTATCCAGGAACGAAAAAGTAGTTTTGCGCGAGGCGAATGATGAGCTGCGGTGTCAGGTAGTAATCCACGACCCAACCTAGTTGGGAACTGTAATGGTTTATAGGGTCAATTACAAAAAAGGCCTGCGGCAATAGCTTCCCCCGCATGTATACTGTGCTTGCTGCGATAGTTCCCACGGCCTCCCAATTACGGACTTTGTCTGTTTGCGACACCTGACCTTGAAAACGCGATGTGCCCGTGGGAATGTACTGCCAGAACACTTGCGAGGTGAGGAAAAAAGTAGAACGGCGATTGAGCGCCCGTATCCATGTTGGTCGGTCAAATCCAATAAAAGCTTGCCATACGTCCGTCTTTTTAATGCCGAGAAGGCCCGTCTCTGTTGGTGCACCGGTTTCGTCGAGCGTCATGATAGGTTTGCGTTTGTCCCCGAAAGGCTTGCCAAATTCGTAAATCGTCTCCATACGCCACACGCCTTCAGTGTACTCGTCATCGGCGTAACTGGCCGACAGGCCAACTGCATGCGTATAAGGGTAATACGCTTCGGCTGGGAGTATTCCCTGGCTCATAAGCTCGGAATTGTACCTTGCGATATCCAGGACCGACTCGCAACCGGAAGTCGCAGTCGGGCACTGGTTGATGCCGCGCAAGCTTGAGGTGTTTACTCCATCGTCGTGCGCTGTGCGCTGGTACAGGTAATTGAGGGTAAATGTAATGCCGTGTTTTGACGTGGCACCAATTCGAAAGCCAACCTGGCTATTATCTTCGATCGTTTTGTTGTAGTTACCGCGCCGGCCCAACACTGAGCGGTGTAGTAGTTTGAAGGGCCGCCCATCCGGCCCACCAAGAAAGGGGTTCCCACTAGGAGAACTCCAGGCACGCCCAGGAGTAAATCCCAATTTAACGGGAACCCAGAGCCCGGGTACCCAATAAGCTTCTGTGTAGACGTCACTGAGACTACCTATACGGCCGAAGTTGTAGGTTCCACGTACCATCCAATATGGAATACGCAGGTCGTCCCATGTTTCTTGGCCAACGCCTCCCCCGTGCCAGGTCGTATCTAGCGCATTAGTTCGATCTAGTAAACGTAAATTGTCGGACTCTCCCCAGACCACCATCTGTTTTCCTATCCGCAATGACAAGGGGAGATTGTCTAACTCGATGTCGGTAAAAACTTCTCGAAACGTACTCTCGAAGCGAAGGGCATGGAGTGCTTTTTGAGACAATCCGGAGAGGGTCCCGCGCCGATCTGACCGGCCCCCGTAGGGGAAAACGTGACGCCGTGGGCCGGGCGTGAAGTCGTATACGCTGTCGTAGACTCCACGGTACAGACCCACGAAATTGGCGTATCCGATCCCGGGAACAGCGAGTTTGCCAAAAGCCTGGCCGTTTTTCGCCCAATCGTATTCGAGTCGGAGACGAGCGACATTTCGTTGTTGAATAATAGCCCAGTTGTCCGGTTCTGGATGCCGAAAGATTTGTTGTGTTTGGAGATTCCCCGAAAGTGAAAAATCACGGTAGGTAAGATTAGCAAGCGCCTGCAAAGGGAGCAGCACACCCGCCACCAGAAAAATCAGGGCGCAAACGGGGACTTTCTTTATAGACGGTGGAATTGTGCGCATTAAAGGCCCATCTCGAGTGGCAGGATTAGACTGATTTGTCGTTACTGTACGTCAAATTGTGTAGGACCCGCTATCTTCCCCGGGCAACAATCTTGTTGAGATCGAAAAATTCTTTTGGCATTGGTTCATTATAGATCACTTTTGTTAGCTCCGTAACTGCTGCCTCTTCCCTTTCGTGGTCGATCATGGTTTCTCCCGTCCAGAGCGGGACGCGGATGTGTTCGTTTCCGGGATTGAATTCCGGATCGCCGTACATTTCGAACATCGTCTTAATGTGATCTCCGTCGTGGTTATAGGCGAGCATGTACAACGGTACGAACATCTGCTGGTCGATATAGAGCACCCGTTTGCTATAGGGATGGTTTGCGGTTTGCGGGATGCCCTCTAACACGACGACCTTGCGGAGTTCCCACGGGTCGACGGGATACCATCCGCCCCGTCCGCCAAAGGTAGTCTTTGGACCTTTGAGACCGACAGGGGCAAGGACAGTGCGGGAACCCAAGAAATTCCAACGGTGGCTATGGACATAACCAGAAAAACAAAAATAGTCCTCATTGAGTATCGCCGAATCGAATGCTGCATCTTCGTTTCGAACGATGACCTTGCGAACCTTTCTTCCGGCCGGCGAATAAGCCCAATCTCCGTCGGGCTTCTGGTCCTTTATGTGTCGGTGTTTCAAGGAGATAGTGTTTTTAAGATCGAAAGGTGCGAGTATATGGAAGTACTCCTTGTAGAGTAAGCCTTCATCGTTCCAGATGTTCGGATCAGTACCCGCCGAATCTTTCTCGTGGGGTCGGTGCATTCCATAGGCGACAACGTAGTAGTTCTCGATCTCACGGTCAGCATTGCCGGATGGTCCGACGAGCCGCCACGTATTCCAAATTTGCATTATGGTGCCGAAATCTCGATGTCGTAGGTTCCAGGCGGCTTTGACCCCAGCTTCACCGTCATCGGGGGACAAAATTGGAAATGGCAGGCCCGCGACATAGCCACTAAGTTCTCCGTCGGGGGCAATTTCTACTTTGTGGCTGTGTTTTGCAGTGGCGTTAATGTAAGCGTCACTCACTGGCAGGTCGGTTGTGTTTTGGATGTCAAATGCCAGTTCGCCTGCCTGTATTTTGCTTAAAATACCATCCGGAAGATACTGTTCGGCTGTGTGCCAGGTTTCCGCGGAGACCCGCGTCCCGGGTTCGAGTCCGTCTACCGATGGAGAGCTGTCTTTGTATGGGTAGAAAATATTGGTACGTTCGTCCGCCGTAAGTTGGGCCTGCGAGAGAGGAACACTCAAAGTGCCGAAAATCGACACCAGGCCTGCAAGTACTTGGAATAACATAGTCGTCCCCCTTCACCGATTGCACGTGTACCGTCCATTCCCTCCGGCGTAACGAAGGTTCCTGTTGACTTGAAGGAGGCTATAACAGTTCACGGAAGCGATGGCAATTGAAGGTGCCCCTCGCTCGTATAAACGTAGATGGTCTGCCCCAGCGCCAAAAGTAAGAGGTTCTGGTTGACTTGCCCAAAGCACTTTCCACCCCGGTGGTGACCGAAGCCGGTGGGCGAGAACGGCTGACGGTTATTGTCGAGCGCTGTTAAGCCGGTCGG
>CAYWPF010000121.1:0-53366 GCA_964460065.1 uncultured Enterobacteriaceae bacterium | reverse complement strand
TATAAATATGTATATACATAATTTATTTCAGTTTTTCCGTTAGTTGACCCCACTGATTACCACAAAGAAGAACCCACAGATGACCCCACAGATGACCCCACAGATGACCCCACAGATGAGCCTGACGGTTCTGCAATTCCTGAAGATTTTGCAGATGTTGAAGATGCTGAAGATGCTGAAGACGCTGCGTCAAAGGTGTTATTAGGCAATTTAGAAAGCCCGCAAGATAACTCCTACCGTAGTGGGATCGGCGTCATCTCCGGATGGCATTGTGACGCAGAAGTCGTGGAAGTGGTAATCGCCGGAACGACCGTTGAAACCGCCTACGGAACCGTCCGAGAAGACACACAGGATATCTGTGGAGACACCGACAACGGATGGGGCGTGCTCTACAACTGGAATCGCTTCGGTGACGGTCTTCACACGGTCGAAGCCTACGCCGATGGTGTGTTATTCGCTTCTGCCAATGTGAAAGTGACAACCTTTGGCCAGGAATTTATGTCCGGTGTGAGTGGTAATTTTATACTAGAAGATTTCCTCTCCCCCGGCGTGGATGCCGAAATCGAATGGCAACAGGCCAAACAAAACTTTCAGATTGTGGACCCACAGTTCAAAACGGCCGGTAGCACTAGCAATTTCGGTATCGGCGCCCTCGAGAATCCGCAGGACAGCGCGGGCCAAAGCGGTGTCGGCATCATCGGAGGCTGGAATTGTGAGGCCGAGGAAATCATCATCGAAATCGACGGCGTTGCCATTGAAGCGGGAGTCCACACAATCCGCGAAGACACGCTCGAGGCATGCGGTGACATGAACAACGGCTTCGGCGTCCTTTACAACTGGAACCGTTTCGCAGAAGGTACGCATCTCGCGGTTGCCTATGCCGACGGGGAGGCGTTTGCCTCGGCAAACTTCACGACGACAAACCTCGGATTCGAGTTTCTGACCGGAGCCGACGGAGTCTGGGAACTCCCAAACTTCCCCGAACTCGGTACCACTACCCATATAATGTGGGTCGAAGAGATTCAGAACCTCGTTATCTATGACGTGGACTAAAAAGTAACGTCACAGCAGCGGCCTCTCAACGGTTGGCGCCGTCCAGGAGTTTTCCCGGACGGCGCCAATCGTTCAATTTGTTCGGACGGTAAAATAAACCACACATACGAATTTAATTGGCAATGTTGTTTCTTTTTTATGTAGAAATCCCGACGTCGCGGAAACGCGACGTTTTCTTGCAGAAAGAGCCGCGACCTCATTTTTCCCTGCTTTTAGTCCCCCAGATTTACATATGGTTTTGCTACACTCCTGACGCCGAAGCTGTACGGCGCCACTGATCCCACACGGAAAAGCTATCAGTCACACCCTTCGGCGATTCGGGAATGCTTCCCAGACCACACTGTACCTCTAATTCGGAAGTCGTGCCGGCCGCACATAAAGCAGCTTTGTGCAACACTCTTTCAAAAATCCGTTAGCAAACCACTAGGAAATAGCTTGGCAGTTGACAGGGTCTCTAAGGGCGAAAGCCCCGAAGTTCTTAAACTTACGGGGCTTTCACAGGTTGCGGGGCTAGGATTTGAACCTAGGACCTCGAGGTTATGAGCCTCGCGAGCTACCGGACTGCTCCACCCCGCGCAGGACCAAAACTGCGGCATATTTTGGTACGGAATGTGTATAGCCTCGCCCCAATGAAGTCAAGACCGCAGCGCGTTAAGACCTTAATTGCGCTATATTTTCGACCAGACGTTTGATTTGTCTGATTTCTTTTGGAACCAAAGATCTATAGTGCCCCATCGGGACATCCAAAATGATAGGCCCATACTTGACACGTATCAATTTTTCCACTCTGTGACCCAACACCTGGCACATACGGCGAATCTCCCTGTTCCTTCCCTCCGTAAGAACGATTTCGATCCATGTTTTTTTGGCAGTTGAACGTAGTATCTGCGCCCTTGCCGGGGCTGTCCGGTGACCATCGTCCAGTCGCACACCACGCTGTAGTTCGCTTAAAGTACGATTGGTCACAGTCCCAGCCACCTTCGCTTGGTAGACACGTGGGATTTGAAACCTCGGATGGAGAAGCCCTGCCGTCAATGCACCATCGTTGGTTAATAAGAGCAGGCCCGAGGACTCGTAGTCCAGTCTCCCTATTGGGAAAATTCGATCCTGAATACCCGACAGAAGATCGCGCACGGTCCGGCGACCCTCCGGATCTTTCAAAGTGCTAACTACCCCGGGCGGTTTGTGCAGCACGAAATACAGGCGCTCCAGAGATTCTTCTACGAGGCGGCCATCCACCTCGATCTGATCTTTCCGCGGATTAGCGGTCGTGCCGAGTCTCGTGACCGTTTGCCCATTCACCCGTACGCGGCCCTTTTGAATCAGGATTTCCGCCTTGCGCCTCGATGAAACCCCCGCCTGACTCAATATCTTTTGTAATCTCAATTCCTGTAACTTGTTCGGCATATGGATTCGCGGTCGGCTCATGGATTTCCGGTAATGGTGGAAGGTCCTTGATACTACTCAAATTAAAAATCTCAAGGAACTGTGTGCTCGTCCCGTATATCCAGGGACGACCAGGTACATCCTTCCTCCCCAGCACGTTAATAAGTTTTCTTGTCAGGAGCGAATTAAGTACGCCATCAACATCTACTCCCCGTACGGCCTCGATCTCAATTTTTGTCAGCGGCTGCCGATAGGCAATTATGGCAAGCGTCTCTAACGCAGCACGGCTTAGCTTTAACGGCTTATCACGCCCAAGAGCTTTCACATATTCAGCGTATTCTGCGATCGTACGAATCTGGTAGCCTCCTGCCACCTCGATCAACCTAATACCTCGATTGGGTCCAGCGTACTCGGCTCGAAGTATGTTCAACCCCTCCTTCAGCGCGTTTTTGCTTATTCCCACAACTTCCATCAACCGACGCGCCGCTATAGGCGTTCCAGCGGAGTATAGCACGCTTTCTAAGACTGCCTTAACCCGATCTTTCTTCATACGTGTTCCAATGCCTCTGGCAACGGTTCATCTGGACCTACTGCTAACGATGTAACGATAGGTCCAAAAACGTTATCCTGCCGGATCCGAACCATGCGATTCCTGACGAGTTCAAGTACCGCGAGAAAGGTCACCAAAACTTGCAAACGTGTAGAATTCTGCGGGAAAAGCTGATCGAATATCAACTCTCGTTTCTCCCGCAAAAGATCGATGACAGCGCAAACTTGGTCACGAAGAGAAATCTGTTCTAGTACAATCTCTTGCGCGCTGTCTGCATTTGTACGCTTAATTACGTCGCGCAGCGCGTCCAACAGATCGCCCAGAGATAAGTCGTACTGTCGGTCGGCTGCAGATTCACCCGGATCGGCTGCAGGCGCCCGGGCAAACACATCGCGATCGAGCATGTCCCGGGAATACAGGGTCTCAGCCGCGTCTTTGAAACGTTGGTACTCCAATATTTGTCTGGCCAAGTCTGCCCGAGGGTCTTCAATCTCGTCTTCGTCCGCCACCTCTTCACACGGTAACAACAGCCGGGATTTTAGATGCAACAGCGTCGCTGCCATTACCAGGTACTCCCCGGCAACATCTAAATCAAGTTCCTTTAAAAGATCGAGATAAGACAAGTACTGATCAGTGATATCAGCGACAGGCAGATGTGGCAGTTCGACTTCGTTCTTTTTTACGAGATGAAGTAGAAGATCTAACGGACCCTCAAACACATCAAGTTTGACTCGATAAAACATGCAAAGACAGCAGTCCGCCCTGCGCTCCTGTTTATCACCCGTTCCAAAAGACGGTGAAGGCGGTTTAGTATTTCCGCCCGTCGTACACGTCTTTCTCCATTCTACACACCAACAACATCCCTTACCTCCGCCATGGTTTGACGGGCGACCTGATGAGCCTGACGTTCTCCTTGCCGAAGCACATCCCTCACATCGTCGCGATGAATCTCCCAGTCCCTTCGTTTTTCGCTGAATTCTTCCAGCTCGTCAAGGACGTGTTTGATCATTACCTTCTTACAATCTAGACAACCAATCTCCGCCGTCGTGCAGCCCGCTGTGACAAACTCCAGTTCCTCGTTCGTACAATATAGTCGGTGCAGATTAAAAGTCGGGCAGTCCTTCGGGTCGCCCGGGTCCCTCCGACGAGCCCGTCGTGGGTCAGTCATCATTCGAGACAATTTTTTGTCAACTGCTTCTGGCGTGTCCGACAACACCACAGCATTCCCGTAGCTTTTGCTCATCTTCCGTCCGTCGACTCCGGGAATTTTCGGGATTTCCGTGAGGAGAGCTTCGGGCTCAGGAAAGACACTCGCCTCGTATACGGTGTTAAACCGGCGCGCTATGTCCCGAGTAAGTTCAATATGAGGAACCTGATCGATTCCCACAGGCACATGTCCCGCCTTATACATGAGGATATCGGCCGCTTGGAGTACCGGATAACCCAACAATCCGTAGTGAATACTAGTAACATCGCCTTCATCAGAGTCTATGAACCCTAATTCGCGGGCCTGCTCCTTGACTGTAGGATTCCTGATTAACCAAGGAGTAGGTGTGATCATAGAAAACAAAAGGTGTAGTTCTGCATGTTCCTTCACATCAGATTGTCGGAATATTACGGACCGGTCCGGGTCGAGACCGACGCTGAGCCAATCGATCACCATTTCCTCGGTATTGGACGCAATGCTCTCAGCGCCGGGGTTTCCCGTGGTAAGAGCATGCCAATCAGCAACAAAGAAAAAACATTTATAATCCTTTTGCAGCCGCACCCAATTTGTGAGCGTCCCATGCAGGTGTCCTAAATGGAGCTTACCAGTAGGTCTGAACCCACTAACTATTGTCTGTTTTGTCATAGTGTTCTCGGTGGTAGCCATAGTCTAGATTCTCACAGTAATACGTTCAAAAGTAGCATTCTTACGGGGTTTAAAATTCCACCTAGAATACCTGTCATTAACAACATCATCACGATGAGCATGCCGTAAGGCTCAAGGCGTGCCAAAACTATCGCTGGCCCACGTGGCAACAATCCGGTAGCGATGCGGCCGCCATCCAGTGGGGGCAAAGGAACAAGATTGAAAACCGCCAAAACGACATTTATCAACACGCTGGCAAGCAAGCTTCTGGCAATCAAACCATCGTCAATAAACTGAAGAGACAAAAGAAACTTGAGTGCGAAGGCGGACAACACTGCGAGGACCATATTCATTGCTGGTCCCGCAGCTGCTACTCGTACCATATCACGACGGGGACTTTTCAATCGTGTAAAGTCTACCGGTACAGGTTTCGCATAACCGAACAAGAACGGAGACCCTGATGCTATCAGCAACAAGGGCAACAATACGGTACCAAAAACATCTATGTGTGCCATGGGATTCAGCGTCAGGCGACCCATCCGTGCCGCCGTCGTGTCTCCTAAGAGGAAAGCCGAATACCCATGCGCGAGCTCGTGCAGTACCACCGCAGCCAACACCGGCAGCCCCCAAATTGAAAGCTGCACCATCACCGCAGACACATCCATTAGTCACAGTTTAACGGCTCACTTTTATACACACAAGGCATGCGCCCCAGGGTCGCTCTCAAGAGTGCTTGCCGCTTCCGGTCGTTACTCAGACATTCAACGTCCCATTAAGCGCGTAGTCAAAAATATCGAAGTTTCTTAATTTCTCTAACGCCGACGCAGAAGCGTAACTTTCACAAATTTTCTCCGATATCACAAACGGGACGGTTTGTTCACCGAGCCCGCCGTGTGAACGGAGTGGAACGCCCCCCAAGGTAGACAGGTCATGTTGCTCTCTTAACCCTCCTATGGCGGTATCCTTATCACCCAAGACCACCAAGTCTGCCTCTCGGTCCCAGGGCAACATGAATTTATCGCAAGCTACACGCCTACTGTAAACCGCTTCGATCCCTCTAACTCGAGATATTACTTCCTGAACCGTGACTGGGTTCTCACTGACTGTGTACACACGAACAAACGAGCCGAGAGCACTATGATGAGCCACGTAGGGATCCGTTATGGGACAAATTACTAGGGTCTTCCCCCTCCCGAATTCGGCATCCAAGACGTCTTGCAGGAAAACAACGTTCTTCTTATCTCGCATGCCATGGTCTGCTGTAAGCGCCAAAGTGACGCCAGAGTCGACGAACTTCCCGCAAAGTCGGTCAAATTCCGAAAAGAACGCATTGGCCCCCACACTCCCTGGTTCATACTTGTGTTGCACATAATCACTGAGGGAGAGAAACAATAGGTCTGGTTTGTCACGATTTATAAGGGCAAGGCCCGCTTCCAGCACAAAAAATGATAGGGCGGAGGAATAGACATCAGGGACGGGTAAAGCAAGCATGTCAGGCACTTTTTCAATACCATGTTCCTCCAAACTGCACTGTGCCGCTTTTTCTGCGGAAAAACACACGCCGTCACGTATTCCCTTTGCGAACATCCGGCGTAACTTATCTTTAGCCGTGACTACCGCAACCTTGGCACCCTCACGCTCAAAAGCACTTATAATGGTTTCACACCTAACTAAATCGGGCCTATCCATCATTATTGCCGAACCAGTAACGGGATCGCGAAAAAAGTTGCCTGAGATACCGTGAACACTGGGGGGGACGCCAGTGACGATTGAAAGGTTATTCGGATTAGTAAATGTAGGGACCACAGCCTTACCAAAAGTGCCGAAACCGTCACTGAAAAACTTCTGTACGTTCGGAATAATACCTGCATCAAAGCCCTGGTGGATATATTCCGGATCGCAACCGTCAACACACACAATGGCTACCGGTCGCTTCGGGAAAGCATAACTTCTACCATTGACTGTAACGTGCGGGCGTTTATTGGCTGATTGCTTGATTAAAGACATATTTCCTTTCTTGTACTCTTGGTCAATCCCTGAAACGCTTCTAAAGTGCTATTCACGATCGCGACTCCAGCCGGTGCCCGTTGCAGCTATACTCCTGACCATCTATGATATAGCGCAAGGGTCACCGCATTCTAGATTAAAAGCGCAACGACTAAAACTGTGTTAGTATGGGTCTGGCTAGATAGTTTCTCCGTGATCTTTTTGTGAGGCGTAGGAATATGCAAAACGGTCAACGCCGCGTAGTCATAACCGGGCTCGGTGCTGTTACTCCGCTCGGTACCGGGGTCGAAAAAAATTGGGATGCACTATTAAGTGGCCGTTCCGGAATAGCGGAATTAACGCGCTTCGATGCGTCGGATTTTCCGACCCGGATCGCAGGGGAAGTGTCCGATTTTACGCCAACAGATTTTATCGAAAAGAAAGAGGTCAAAAAAATGGACCTCTTCATCCAATACAGCGTCGCGGCCGCTCAAATGGCCATGGAAGAAGCGAAGATTCCGATAACACCCGCCAATGAAGATATGGTCGGATGCATCATTGGCGTAGGTATTGGAGGCCTGACGAGCATAGAAGAGAACCATCTCCTCTTCCTAGATACGCGGCTAAAAAGGGTATCTCCTTTTTTTATACCAAAACTTTTGAGCAACTTGGCCCCGGGGCAAATCTCTATCAGGTACGGCGCAAAGGGCATTAACTATACCCCTACCAGCGCATGCTCGTCTGGCGCCCACGCAATTGGGGAAGCCTATCGGGCTATTCGTCTCGGAGACCAGGATGCTGTTATCGCTGGCGGCGCAGAAGCTGCCCTCACTTCGCTCGGCTTGGGTGGATTTATCGCCATGCGAGCAGTATCAACTAACAACGACGAACCCGAAAGAGCCAGCCGTCCCTTTGACAAAAACCGGGACGGGTTCGTAATGGCCGAGGGGGCGGGAATCGTGGTTTTGGAGGAACTCGAATTCGCGAAGAGTCATGGTGCAAAAATTTACGCTGAGGTCTCGGGATATGGTGCCAACGGGGATGCACACCATATCACCTCTCCTTCGCCAGAAGGGGAAGGCGCTTTCCGGTGCATGAAAATGGCCCTGCGCAACGGGAATATAGAACCGACAGAGATAGATTACGTGAATGCTCATGGGACCTCGACGCCTTACAACGACGCGACTGAAACCTTGGCACTGAAACGAGTTTTCGGAGCTCATGCCGCGAAACTCGCCGTGAGCTCAACAAAATCCATGACCGGACATCTTCTAGGGGCGGCCGGCGGCGTCGAAGCAGTTTATTCCGCTCTGGCACTTCACAATCAGACAATACCACCAACAATCAACTACGAGGCCCCGGACCCAGAATGTGATCTAGACTACGTGCCCAACACGGCTAGACCGTCCCCAATTCGCGCCGTTTTGTCTAATTCCTTTGGGTTTGGCGGAACCAACGCATGCTTAGTGTTCCGTCAATGGAAGGGACAAGACAGTTCTCGCGAATGAAAACACAATGAATGAGTCGTACTATTGTAGCCTGAGAACTGAGGTTCGCACCGAGCTAGGCTGGCGCTAAATTGTAATGCAACCAAAGCTCAGCGTAAAAGGAAGAACAAAGAGGTAGCGCATGGGCGCACGTATTATAGGCACTGGTTCAGCTGTTCCTACCACCTGCTTGACGAATGATGACATTGCAAAACGCGTTGACACCAGCGACAAGTGGATTGTTACCCGAACGGGCATCGAAGAGCGGCGCGTTATAACTCAGGGTGAGTCCGTTCTAGATCTCATTCATGAGGCGAGCCTGAAGGCACTAGAATCCTCAGGACTTTCTCCAGATAAACTAGATGCTATTTTGGTCGCAACCGTGTCGGGCGAGTACGCTTTTCCATCGACCGCCTGTTTACTTCAGGCCCGCCTCGGAGTTGACAGTGTGCCTGCGTTCGACATCGCCGCCGCGTGCGCGGGTTTTGTTTATGGACTGTCCGTAGCCCACAGTTACATCAAGAGCGGGGACTACAATAATATTCTTCTGGTAGGAGCTGATACCCTTAGCTCAATGGTCAATTGGGAAGATCGCGGCACCTGCGTGCTTTTTGGTGACGGGGCTGGCGCCGTGGTACTCGAGAATCAGCCGAGTGACCAGGGTCTGCTTAGCACTGTAGTGGAATCAAGTGGCAAGGCTTGGGACCTACTCCATGTTCGTTCAGGCCTTAGACAAACGTTCGACGTGGAAAACATCCAAGACCCCGCCTGGGGCATACAAATGAAAGGGCCGGAACTATTTAAAGTAGCAGTGCGAGCGCTCTCCGACGTTACAAAAAAAGCCCTCGAAAAATCGGATCTGACTCCGGATGATGTTTCGCTCATGGTACCACATCAAGCTAATCTCCGAATAATCAAAGCGGTCGCGGAACGCCTCGGGACAGGCATGGAGCGAGTTCATTGTAATGTGCAACGTTTCGGCAACACATCCGCAGCCTCAATACCAATTGCTCTTGACGAGGCGTTGCGCGAAGGCAAAATCTCTGAACGTGATATCATAGTATTAAATGGTTGCGGCGGTGGGCTAACTTGGGGCGCCTCAATTGTACGTTGGTAAACCTAAGGCACGCGATGGCTGTGGTCACGATTGATTATTATAGGTCCCGGGGTCCGTCATGGCAGGGGCACCGCCTTGATTAGGGTCGAGGAAAGCTAGAACTCTTTCGCCGGAAGTCTTGTCCATCCAGCGTCTCAATCGTTGCTCGAGGACTATCTGCAAATTATTTTCGCGTTTAATGTTCGCAACTATCTCCTCTACACTGCGCCCGGTGAGCGGTTGGCTCTTACGCTTTCCCTTCTGTGGCCCAGATTCCTTTTTTATCAAGATAGGTCTATAGGAACCGGTTCTTTTTCGGTACGCCTTCCATATCGTCGCCGCCCGGTCTCGCACTAACCGCAACGTTTGTTTCTCATTTTCCCAATATTGCTGTTTACGGGTACTACCGTAATATAAAGTTTCCTGCACTAAAGGATTCCTACCCATAGTATAACCCAATCCGTTCTAATCACCTTGCACCATATCCTAGTATAAAGGCAAATGCCTCTCGAATGAAACAGAATTCTCCAGGACACAGAAAGTTGATCAAACCGGGACGGTCAACCGGCACCTAACTTCAGATCAAGGACCTGAGAGGAATATGGCTCCGGAAGACTACATCGCGCGGCCTTTACCCAAAGATCCTCGAGATTATATAGCCCTCGGACAGTTTCAAAAAACACATGTATAACGACATCTCCGTAGTCCATAAGCACCCACTGTCCATTGCTAACACCTTCTAACGCCAGCGGCCGATGCCCATCCCCTCGCAAACCGTCCTCCACTGCCCGACAAATCGTCCTTACCTGAATGTCCGATTTGCCTGTACAGATGATAAAGTAACTGGACACTGTAGTCAGAAGTTCTACATCAAGTACGACAAGATCGTAGGCTTTCTTGTCAAGTGCCGATTCAGCACACCGAAGCACCTTGCGCCAGCTTGAATCAACCTTCAACAGAGCTTCCCTCATCTTGTCTATACAACGAATGCGCTTCAATATAGGCGGCGACCGCAGACGAAACCTGACCATGCAAAGGCCTCAAGGCGTTAACATTCGCTCTGATGGCGGAGGCCGATATGTTTAGACCGTCTAATCTGTGCAATGTCAAAGTATGACCTGACTCATGGATGTATGCCTGCGTGACGGGATCGTAACAAAACGCTGCTCGGAGGGCAACTGGAATCAGTTGTCCTTTGGGCGGCATACGAATTCCAGGCCGAGAGGTAACTATTAGATCACATAGGTTAGGCACCTCCGCGTATGACTTCCACGATTGAATATCTGTAAACGCATCGATTCCAATCAAAAATGCGACAGAAGTTACATCTTTTCTACGCACAAAGTGACGAATCGTATCAATAGAGTATGATGGGCCTGGGCGGTTGAGTTCTATCCGCGAAGGGTAAAAAGCTGATTTTTCCTGGATGGCGATTTCCACCATTTTGTACCGGTGCTCCGCCGCTGCAATCCCTTGACTTTTGTGAGGCGGAATCGACGATGGCACAAAATAGACGCGATCAAGTCCAAGAGCACCTCTCACTTTTTCGGCGCTGTGTACATGGCCTAGATGGATAGGGTTAAAAGTTCCTCCGAACACTCCGACGCGCATAGGACTCTACCTTATCCCCGTATTTGTCCGTCGCCATAAACAATGTATTTGCCGGTGGTCAGTTCCCGGAGCCCCATTGGGCCTCTGGCATGTAATCTATTAGTCGAAATCCCTACTTCGGCCCCGAAACCGAATTCATACCCGTCAGTGAACCGCGTCGACGCGTTGGCATACACCGTAGCCGAATCTACTTCTCTCAAGAATTGTCGACAACGAGTGTAGCTTTCGCTTACGATAGCATCCGCAAGGCCGGATCCAAAACTGTTGATGAATTGTATGGCAGCCTCAACGGAATCGACTATTTTAATAGAAAGAATTTTATCAAGATATTCGGTAGTCCAATCTTCCTCTTCCGCTTTTATGGCTTGGGGAACAAGCTGTAGAACCTTATCACAACCCCTTACCTCTACCCCGTTATCCTGCAGTTGCCGGACACAATCAGGCAAAAAGCTTTTTGCCGCCGCCTCGTGCACAAGAAGATTCTCTATCGCGTTGCACACCCAGGGCCTCTGCACTTTTGCGTTTATGCACAATCGAATCGCCTTTAGGACGTCCGCATATTCATCGACATAGATGTGACACACACCGGAAAAGTGTTGAATTACTGGTATCGAGGACGCGCGCGTTACTTCTCGAATCAATTCTTCCCCGCCTCTCGGAATGATTACGTCCACAAAGCGGTCTTGTTCAAGTAAAAAACTTACCGCCCGACGATCCGTCGAGCGGACTAGCTGAGCAACGCCATCAGGCAGCCCGGCCCTCCGAAATCCGTCATCAAGCACATCCACTATAGCGCCGTTGGTCTTAAATGCCTCAGAGCCCCCCTTGAGGATTACCGCATTCCCGGCCTTAACACAAAGGGCCGCTGCGTCTGCTGTGACATTAGGTCTCGATTCGTAAATTATCCCAACTACGCCTAAGGGGACTCGAACGTGTTTAATTTCCAAACCGTTGGGTCGCCTAACGGTCGAGATTGTCTCCTCCACCGGGTCAGGCAGATCGGCTATACGCTCTAGCCCATCAGCCATGTCCTCAATCCTTTGTTTTGTCAAAGTCAATCGATCGAGCATAGCAGCTGAGAGGCCGTTGCTGCGGCCACAGATGAGATCATCCTCATTCGCCGCGAGCAAATTTGCATTTTCCCGACGCAAGTTACTAGCACTTCTCTTCAAGGCTTCATCTTTTACGTGAGTGGGGACTATCGCTAATTTCCGTGCCGCAAACTTCGCCTTTTTCGATAACTCAATCACTATATGTTCGAGTTGCATTACCCTCTCCTATACGCCATAGCCCCATTCTGACTGTACAAAAAGAGGCGTGCAGAACAAAGAGGCCTTATAGACCTTTTGTATAGCTCGTAGAAAGACAGAAACTATTAATTATTACTTTGTATAAGTGCCAAATCGTTACGATGAATCACTTCATCACTGATTTTGTACCCAAGCGTACGTTCAATGTCGCGAGTTTGCACTCCCCTGATACGCTTTAAATCAGCCGCGTTATAGTTTACTAATCCCCGAGCAAACTCGTTACCATTTTCGTCGAGGCATGTTATACAGTCGCCCTCTCCAAAGGCTCCCTCGACGGCCTGGACCCCTGCCGGGAGCAGACTCTTCCCATCTTTCAGAATCGCAGCCGTCGCTCCGGCGTCAAGTGTAACAGTCCCCGTAGGCTTTAGGGTATAAGCGATCCAATGTTTCCGACTGGCGATTTTATCTCCGGTTGCTAGGAACAATGTCCCGACTTCCGTTCGAGTGTCGAATGCCGCCATAGGTCCGTCCACCGTGCAACCATTTGTGAGTAAAGTAGGTATTCCAAACATCGCCGCTTTCTGGGCGGCCTCTATCTTAGAAGCCATACCTCCTCTGCCCAAGGGCCCAGGTTTTCCCCCCAGATCCATCAAGCGCGCGTCAAATCTTTCTACTAGTGATATAAGCTTAGCTTGTCCATCCAATCGAGGATCCTTTTCGTACAAACCATCAACGTCACTAAACATTATAAGTGCATCCGCCTCAGTCAATACCGCCACCTGGGAGGACAAGTTGTCATTGTCGCCAAATTGTATCTCTTCAACAGCAACGGTGTCATTTTCGTTAACAATAGGTACGACCCCGGCTTCTATCAGGGCCAGAATTGTGTGTTTGGCGTTTAGGTAGCGGCGCCTATTAGAAAGGTCGTCATGCGTCAACAATATTTGTGCAACCTTTAAATTGTGGTGTAAAAAACATTCCTGATATAACGCCATCAGAGATATTTGCCCGACAGCTGCTGCCGCTTGCTTCACCGGGATGGTACGTCCCGACCGTTTTACCTGAAGCCTGGCAATCCCAGCGGCGACCGCCCCGGACGTCACTACGACCACCTGTTTGCCTGCTCCTTGTAACGCAGACAAGGCCTTAGATATTTGCTGGACGCGCCGCCTGTGGAGACCAGCCCCATCAGAAAGCACACTGCTTCCAATTTTTACCACTATACGCCGCGCCGCGCCTATGACGTGGGCCTTAGCAACCAATTGAGATTTTACACCATCCATCAATTTATACCCTACGACCCTCTCACCATGCTTCCCTTCCTGGACCACGAGCGTCATCCGTTTTTAATACCACGTCGGCTAGATCCTCAACTAATTCTGGTATTCCCCTCCTTACAGCCGAAGAAATCATGTAGCGAATTTCCTTGCCTTGCCGCGCGAAATCCTTGCGAACTTTGTCGAATCGCCGCCGCGTTATATCTAGGTCCGCCTTGGTTATAACGATGATCTCCGGGCGCTGCAAAATTCCCGGATCAAATGCTTCCAGTTCCGCCCTAATGACACTATAGTCTTGATACGCGTCCGTCTCAGGATCAGATAAATCGATGAGATGAACCAAGACTGACGTACGGGAAAGGTGCCGGAGAAACCGAGTTCCGAGTCCTTGCCCTGTGTGAGCGCCCTCGATTAAGCCGGGCAAATCTGCCACTACAAAGGAACGACCGTCATCCACTCGAACCACGCCAAGTGAAGGTGCGAGGGTAGTAAAAGGAAATTCGGCAATTTTTGGTCGAGCAGAAGAAATAACGGAAATCAAAGTCGACTTACCAACATTGGGAAACCCAACCAGTCCAACATCAGCAAGCAATTTAAGCTCCAGCCGTAGTTGTTTCTTTTCTCCCGGTCTTCCAGGTTGCGCGACCCTTGGGGCCCTATTAGTCGCGGTTGTAAAGAAAGCGTTTCCACGGCCTCCCAAGCCACCTCGTGCTACCACGACCTCTTTACCACCAAGCTGCAGGTCAGCTAGCAGCTCTTTACTATCCTCGTCGTGTACCACGGTGCCGGCGGGGACCTCTAGCACCAGCTTTTTACCATTTTTGCCGTGCTGATCTTTACCCCGACCGTGTTCTCCCCTCCCGGCCTTAGCGTGATGTCGGTGAGCGAGATCCAGCAAAGTATTCCTCTGTGCATCTACCCTTAAAATGACATCTCCGCCATTCCCTCCGTTTCCACCATTGGGTCCACCCCAAGGACGGAACTTTTCGCGTAGGAAACTGACGCAACCTCGGCCCCCGTCCCCCGCCTTCACAAGGATGGTCACTTCATCAACAAAGTTCATGCCATTTATATAACAGGATTATTGTGGTCTAAAAGAACAGAAATTAAAAAGCCCCGTTTTAAAAACGAGGCTTTTTAATTGTGAATGATGCGCTCTACTCCGGATAAACGCTTGCGCGCTTCCTGGTTTTCCCCAAGCGTTCGTACTGCACGATGCCGTCGGCTTTAGCAAAAAGAGTATAATCACGGCCCATCCCGACGTTCGTACCCGGATATATCCGTGTCCCGAGCTGGCGCACAATAATGTTCCCCGCCTTCGCCTCCTGCCCACCAAACAGTTTTACGCCACGCCTTTGACCCGGGCTATCCCGCCCATTTCGGCTCGAACCTTGGCCCTTTTTATGTGCCATCGCTATCCTCCTAGGTTGATTGCCTGCACCCGGACGGCAGTAAATAACTGACGGTGACCACGTTTTCTCCTATAGGCTTTACGCCGCTTCTTTTTGAAGACGATTATTTTTTTCTCTTTACCATGCTCTACAACCTGGGCTGTAACAGAAGCTCCTGCTACCAACGGCCGACCAATCTCCAATTTTCCTTCTACTGAGGTCATCAGCACGTCAGAGAACGTGACTTCACTACCTAATTCTTCAGCAACAGATTCTACCCTAAGGAGTTCGCCCTCTGTCACTCGGTATTGTTTTCCACCGGTGCGAATCACTGCGTATGACATGCTCCGTTACTTATGTGAGGGCGGTTTGCATGTCAACTCCCGATTAGGTGTTCACGCCGTTTGGAGGGCTGCTCTAATAGATTCCACTATGGGTTGCGGCTGTTCCTGTTCATCAACAAAAACCACAGTAATGCTCCCCGTCACACACTTGTCCCCTGACCTGTAGATCTCTCCACAAAATCTTATAGATGTTCTACCAATGTGCTCTGCCCATAACCGCACCTCAATTTCGTCGTCGACATGAAGGGCAAGGTGAAACGTGGCAGAAACATTGACCCTCGGCAGCCCCGATGTCTTTCCACTGTTAGACAAGGGAAACCCTGCACGCCGCAGCAATTCCCATTCCGCAACCTCAAAATACTTGAAGGCCGCCGTATAATGGATGCGGCCGGAAGCGTCCGTGTCAACCCATCGTACCCGTAGTTTTTCGGCATGGACAAGCATGATGCAATTAAATCTATGCTGATCAGTGTGCGTGTCAATTATTGAAGATCAGGAACAGTCTTCCCCAAGTATCAAATTCGTAAAACCGGCTCGGCAGTCTAAATACGCACCCACCGAACCCCGCATTACCCTTTGCGTTTAGGCCTCCTTCTCAACGGGGGGGACAGCTACGTAAATTCGATTGTCAGGCTGTTTTTCCACATTCAGTTCCGCCAAATATTCTTCTAGTTTTTTCTTCAACACCAAAAGGTATTTATGCTCTTCAACGTCTTTCGGGAAACGCTCTGAATCATTTTTGTTGTCGTTTTTGAATTTTATTTTCAGCGGATTTACGTATTTCCCATGTTTGTGCATCTCGAAATGGAGATGAGGACCAGTCGCGGCTCCGGACGCTCCAACGTGTCCAATGATTTCACCCCTTCTTACTTTAGCGCCAACTTTCACACGGCTTTTGATCCGCCGAAGATGAGCATATGCGGAGCTGTAGGGGCCGGCGTGATTAATGCGAATAAACCGTCCGTACGCGCCCTTCCACCCGGCATATGACACCTTACCAGCCGCAACGGCTCGAACCGGCGTACCCGTAGGCGCGGCAAAATCTACCCCTAAATGGGGCCGACGCTGCTTGTATATAGGATGGAATCGCGCATCCGTGAACACCGAGGAGATGCGCGTGAACCGAACGGGGTACCGAAGGAATTTAAGCCTCTTTTCTCCCGAAAGGTACGAACCGTCATCGTCCGCCCCTATGGAAAAAGTCTTATAAGTTTTGCCATTGTTTATGATCTCGGCAGCCAGGACGCGTCCAAATCCAAGTGTTTTCCCCTCACTTTGCATCTCCTCGAAGATAATTTTAAAAAGCGCCCCGCGCCTAATCTGGGAAGACAAATCAAGTTCCCAATCCATGTCTGCCAGATCATCCACGACTCCAGCTGGCACACCCAAATTAGTCGCCGCCTCATAGAGGCTGTCTTGAATCCTTCCGCCTACGGCTCTCCATACTAGAGTCGTTGGAACCGTTTCAACTCTCGAAGCAACGGTACCTTCGTTACGCTTCTCTAATATAAGTAGCAATCGTTTGTTAATGTCGTAGGAGACAGAGCGCAACTCTGGGGCTCCATTTTCCGGCAACTCATAAGAGAGCGTCATCGCGTGTCCCACTTGTAAACGCCGCAGCACATCGATCCTGTTGGCTTCGGCTAACCAGCCCGCCATATCAGCCCGGGACAAACCTTCCTGCTTCAATATTGTAGCGAGTGACTCGTTCCGCTTAATAAAATGAACTTTTCGGCGCAGCTCTGTATCTACGGCAACCGCCAGTACCCCGTTATCGGCCGGGACAGAATTGTGACTCTCTGGACGGCGAGTCACCTGCAACCGTTTTTCTAGTTTGGCTAATATGGCATCTCGATCCAGGTTCGCATCAACACTGGAATCAACCCCACGAGCGAGTAAGGAGAGCAGACTCAAGATCAAAATAGGCGCGATTAAGAGGAGTTGTCCATTGCCACTTCGACGCCGTCTATGCGCTGGGGTAATTCGCCGCAGATAATCCATCTCAAGGTCCTATTTTTCCGCACCATACGTTGCCTGTCCCACAGTAAAAAGTCAAGGAAGTTGAAAACAAGCCGTCTGCACCGCGGAGGATCATAGCGGCGGATATTGTGTAGATTCGAGGCCGATGCTACCCTTTGAACACGGTGAAAAGAGTCGTATCTTTTGTAGTTTTTCTCTGTTTAGGCCTCGGCGGATTCGGCCTCTATTACGCCCACTACCTACTAACAAAGACCGGTCTATCGGCGCCAAGGAACATTAGCATTTTTGTGGAACCCGGCAGCAATCTAAAAGCCACGGCCGAAATTCTCGTTGGCGCCGGTGTTCTAGAAAGCGTTGAACCTTTCAGTGGATGGGCTAGGATAACCGGGCAGGACAGGTCAATAAAAAGCGGCCAATACGTTTTCACGCTGCCATTGACACCCATTAGTGTCCTAAGCGAGCTTTCAAAGGGGCAGTTCCCCCACGTAGCAATTACTATTCCCGAAGGAAAAACTTTCCGCGACATAGCTCTTACACTGGAAGCCCAAGGAATTGGGTCGAAGGAACAAATACTTGCACTAGGAACCAACGAAACCTTTTTGTCCCGTTGGAATTTGAGCGAGTTAGGGCCAGAGGGATATCTGTATCCTGACACATACTTTGTAACGCACCAGAGTTCGCCTGATTCTTTTATCAGGCGTATGTTAGATAGGTCGGGACATATTTTTACCGTTGCCATGGAACTCCAGGCGGAAAAAATGGGTTTTACCAAACACGAGATTCTTACAATAGCGTCTTTAATAGAAAAGGAGGCTGCCGTATCCAACGAGCGATCCTTAATTGCGAGTGTCTTCTTAAATAGACTACATCGAAATATGCCACTCCAGTGCGATCCCACCGTGGTCTACGGCATAGATGATTTCGACGGTCCAATTACACGGGCACACCTGCGAACACCGACTCCCTACAATACGTACCTCTTTACCGGCCTACCTCCTGGACCAATAGCCAACCCGGGCCTTGCTTCCATTAAAGCGTCGCTTAATCCGGCCAAGACAGACTACCTGTACTTCGTTGCTCGCGGAGACGGTACTCACATTTTTTCTTCACGCCTTGTCGATCACAACCGCGCCGTTCGACAATATCGTAAATTGAAAGCGCAAAATGGATAAAGCGGTCTCACTCATCGAGAATGTCAAAGAACGAATGCAGGCTCAGAAGACCGTGAACCGAATTGCGTTCCTTACCCTCACGGGAATCGCTTTGTTATTTGGTAGTCACGCCCTTGCGTCAGGGTTTTCACTTCCACCTTGGGTAACACTCACGCTTCTAGCTATCGCACTAACTCCCGTCTTGCTGCGTGTAACAAGAGAGAGTCGGGGCGACATGACTGAGTCCGTTGCCACTCTCATAGATAACAAAGTTACCGGCCGCGAGCGCTTCTTAACGATAGCTACGGTAAAGTCGTCTCACATTGAAGGAATGCCTCAAACAGGAATAGAAACACATTTGAGAATGCAAGCAGCCCAAAAGGCGCCTTTTTTCGTGCCGGAACGCGAACTCCCTTTCAAAATAGAAAGACGCGTCGGCCTCTCTATGGGCGCTGCTCTCTTGAGTCTTTCATTATTTTTATATGCGCCGGCCAGTGAATCTCCACAACAACCAAGCCCTGCAAATCCGAGTTTGACCACAACGAAAGCCAAACCAACCTCGGCACCAAATAAGCAGGATTTTACGCGAGACTTTGGACAAAACCTCACTCCTGAGGTCACAAGGCCACAAGAACGCATACAATCCCGTGTCACAGAGCCACAAGAGCCCATTCCGATGGACAGTCAAGAGGCTGGACCACCCGCTGAAAAGGACAGTAGTCTTTTAAATTGGGATATCCCCTTACCGCAGATTTTTCCCATAGACCTTAACTTATTTCGAACAGGGGACGGAACAGGACAGTCAGAAGGAAACCCACAAATAGACTTACGGCGCAAGGAGAAAGGCGAGGGGGCACGTAATCAAATTCGGAAAGACGGCAAGGCAACGCCCGCAAGTATGTCACAGAGGGAAAGCCCTGAAAAAGATGGCCCGGGTCCAGAAGGACGAAAAACGAAAATTGAAGAACAAGACGAGAAGCGCGGGGGTGGGATTACCTTTGACCAAGCTTTGCCAGCCGGAGGAAAGAAGGACGCTGCAAGGACGGAGTCCGAAAATACTGCGCCCTCAAATAGGTTAGCGAGCGGCAAGGAAAAGAACAACGTGCTTCCTGGGGCAGCCCAGGGAAATCACAATCGAACCGCGGCTTTACCGGGCCCTAACCTTTCTGACCAAAACACTGGTGGGTCTACTCTCCCGAATGCAGGATATCGAAACAATTCCCAGCTTGGACCGGTACGGGAATCAAAGCGTTTTTACAAAAAAGGGGAGCAACCGGGCGGGTTTCTGACAAAAGACATCGGGTATGTAACAGTCCGTGTCCCTGTAGACGAAAGAGACACCCCTTCAAGCGAAGATCTTCTCCCAAACGAAGACTTGGCCGTTCCAATGACGCCCTATAGCAATGCGCCATTGAAGGACGATCCAAGCGTTGAACCGCTGGCAAGACAACGCGTTCCCCTGGAATACCAAGACATTTTACGGTAAGAGCACTCCAGCTATGGCTAAGACGGATCAGAGCGCAACAACCTCCGGATACGAACAGCGAGCGGAACATTTCCGTAACACATTCGCATCCATAGAGGCCGAGATCGGCAACGTGATGGTCGGCCAAAGAGCTGCGTCACGGAAGATACTAACAGCGTTTTTCGCTGGTGGACATGTACTTATTGAAAGCGTGCCCGGCCTAGGCAAAACACTACTGGCCAAGTCGCTGAGTCAGGCACTGGCTCTCAGTGCAAAGCGGATTCAATTCACTCCAGACCTAATGCCTTCCGATATAGTTGGTACAGAAGTCTTGTCTGAAGGGCCCGACGGAAACCGTCATTTTGAATTCAAGCCTGGACCTATTTTTACAAATGTTGTGCTCGCGGATGAGATTAACCGTGCCACACCAAAAACCCAATCGGCTGTCCTTGAAGCTATGGATGAGCAACAAGTGACTGAGTTTTGCGAGACGCACGTGCTCACGCCGCCTTTTCTCGTTCTCGCTACGCAAAATCCGGTTGAAATAGAAGGCACTTATCCCCTTCCTGAGGCCCAACTCGATCGTTTCTTGCTAAAGCTGATAATTCAACCGCCCAGCGTTTCGGAACTGAGTGAGATATTGGAACGAACCACCAAAAGCGTAACACACAATATAAATCCGGTTCTCGCGAACGAGTCGGCTGCCGAGGTTTTGCATAATATGCAAAACCTCGTCCGAGAAGTCCTCTTAGCACCGCCGCTCGCCAACTATATCTCACGGCTCATAAACGCGGCAACGCCCGATATCGGGGACACTATCGTTCCAGAGGTAAATGAATACTTACGTTATGGGCCGAGCCCGCGAGGTGCTCAAGCCTTAGCATTGGCGGCTAAAGTCAATGCCCTCGTGGACGGCCGGGTCAACGTCGCTTTTGACGATATCATAGACGTCGCGCCCGCAGCGCTACGTCATCGGTGCCTATTGAACTTTCAAGCGGACGCAGACGGTGTAACGGCCGACCAAATTGTCGAACTGCTCTTAAAAAATGTCACAAAATAAAAGCGCAAAGCCTAACTGATCCTTCGGAATGGCTGGAGCAATACGGGGCTTAGCCCACCACCCCTTGTGTATTCTCTGCAGGAGGAGGGTTTTTCCGGCCTAACCAATCACAAGACCGGTTCATTGTTTGAGAAATGCCTCAGATATATTGAGAAATTTTTCCAATTGGTCGTGGTGAACCCAATGCCCAGCCTTATTGACCGTGGTAATTAACGGGGCCTGAAAAGCACCGGCCCTTTCCTTGTCCTTATTGAGGTCCACCGCCCAGGACTCGCTACCTCTCACTAGCAACAGTGGGCATATAATGCGCCCCCAAATCTCCTCCGCGTCAGCCAAATTAAAACGGTAGGGCGAACGCGCACGGACATAGTTATCAAATTTCCACGTGTAGGTACCATCTTCGTGCCGGTACGTCCCATAGAGGGTTAAATGTCTCGCCTGCGCGGCGGTCAGATGGGGATTTGCTTCTCGCATACGGTCCGTCGCTTCCGAAAGATTCCCGTAGTGTATTGGTGAACGACCAGCAAATCCTCGCATTTCATCAATCCAGTGCTGCATCCTTTCGTGCGCACTCGTCGGCTGATCGTGTAGCATCTGGGGCGGGGGACCCCAACCCTCGATTGAAATGGCCCGCGCTACCCGCTTCGGGTATACCCCCGAATATTGAAGAACTATACCGCCCCCTAGTGAGTGACCAATTAGAGTTACAGGGAAAGCTTCTAATTGATCCAAGAGCTGTGCAATATCAACCACGTGCTCGATCATGGAATATTCACTACCCCTAGCCCATTCCGAATCTCCGTGGCCTCGTAAGTCGGGGGCCACTATATGGAAGTCTTGTCTGAGAGCTTGCGCCACCCAGTCCCAATTTCGACAGTGGTCCCTGCCACCATGTATCAAAACCAGCAAAGGTTTTTCGGGGTTGCCCCAATCCACGTAGTGGAGTTTGAGCCGTTGCGAATAAAAATAATGTGATGTCGGCCCAAGTATATGTTGCGATGTCATTTTTTCCTTCTGCGACCGCTTCTCTATCTCTCACCCTCACTGAACCATAGTCGACTCGCCCCGTCGTCCAACGATATTAACAAAGTGTTAATTGTACAAGCCATATGATAGAAACGAGATCCGAGCTCGATACGACGGGGTTGAACGCGACGCTTATGCATCGGTGGATAAACTTTATATAACAAGTATAGTGCTTTAGTACACGCCAATAAATTTAGAGAGGGGTTTATGCCAACTTACCAAACCGAGGATGGCGCTCAGATTTACTATCAGGTTCACGGGGAAAATCAGGGTGAACCAAGTTTGATTTTTATTCATGGTTGGTGTTCCAACTCACGGCATTGGGACCAGCAAACCGCCTTTTTCAGCAAATCCCATAAAGTGCTGAGCATGGATAGACGGGGAATGGGCAAGTCTACGACACCCGGATCCGGGCACACGACGTCACAGCACGCTTCCGACATTGCAGCTATATCCGAGAAGGAGGGATTTAGAAATTCTGTTGTGGTCGCCCATGCCGGTGGCGGACCAGTGGGGATCGCCTTTTGCCACGATTTTCCAGCTTTGGCCGCTTCCTTCGTCTTGGTGGATTCCGCGGTTAGCGCACCTGCCAATCTCGAGAAGCCGACAAAGCCTAATGAGCACCTCTACGCTGAAATGATTAAAAACCTTGAATCCAAAAACGGAGAACACTATTTCAAAGATTTATACGCTGGATTTTTCGGTCCACAGGCAGACCCAGTAATGGTCGGTCAGGCAGTGCAAGATGCATGCGAGACCTCTCCCGATATTAGAGTAAAAGAGATTCAACTATTGGCAGAAGGCACAACCACTCGCGCCACGGCTATGCCACAACCTAGTCTAGTTATGTTCGGGCCGTGGATGGCCAGTACCCTTCCCGATGCTGGTAAACCAGAACGAATAAGAACTTGGTTCAAGCGAACGGAAGTTGCACAGGCAATTGGTTGCGGCCACTTCCTTCAAATGGAGGTACCAGACCAAGTCAATGCCTTCATCAGGAGCTTCGTTTCACGGATGTCTTAAAAGTAATTCAGTGCTAATCTAGGAGCCCAGCGAGGAACACGATTTTTTAAAAATAATAAGTAGACCGCCGATAAGTATGTAATATTGAAGGAGTCAACCGATGCGCAGCCGGTATGGTGATGTCGAGTTAACGCAGTCCAACCACATAGCAACCGCAGAAATTAAAAGAGGCCCAAACAATTTCTTTGACACGGAGCTAATAAGAAGCCTCGCAGACGCATTCGAGGACATTGACAAGGAACTCGAATGTCGCGTTATTGTGTTGGTCGCTGAGGGTAAGCATTTCTGCGCTGGCGCGAACTTTCACAGCGGTCAAGCAGCAAGAGATCTAAAGGATGTTCCGTCAGGGAACCCTCTCTATGCAGAAGCCGTCCGCTTATTTTCATGCAAAAAACCCGTCGTCGGTGGTATACAAGGCGCCGCTATAGGCGGTGGATTTGGATTAGCTTTAGTCCCAGACTTTAGGGTCCTGTGCCCTGAAACAAGATTTGCTGCCAATTTCGTTAAGCTGGGGTTTCACCCGGGATTCGGTCTAACGACTACCCTTCCCCGTCTAATTGGAGAAACGCGGGCAAACCTCATCTTTCAGACAGGCAGAAGAATTGGTGGCGAAGAGGCCCTCGCCTGGGGCTTGGGAGAAATATTTACAGAGAAAGATAACGTGCGACCGGTGGCGGAGCAATTAGCCGCAGAAATAGCGGAGAATGCACCGTTGGCGGTACAATCGGTAAGAGCCACAATGCGACAAGGTTTAGCTGCTGCCGTTAAGGCCGCCACCGATCATGAATTCACGGAGCAGCACCGGCTCCAACAAACAGAAGATCATAAAGAGGGAATCAAGGCGGTAGCGGAACGTCGCCCAGGAAACTTCAAGGGACAATAGTAAGCATTCCCCTGGTCAGTTAACACGAAGCAAGGGTTACCCTGAGATTCCGTCACCAAGTGTCAATACATGGCCGCTTCTTACCAGAGCGAGGCACGGGCGGGGGCGAAGATCGCAGGGCAGCCGTGACCCAGTGACGAGATTCCGACGGGTCAATTACATCATCGATCTCAAAGTAGGTGGCGGTACTGAGCGCTTTTCCGCTCTCGTACATCTTAGCCACTAGTTGTTCGTAGAGCCGCCTACGTTTTTCGGGGTCATCCTCTGCTTCCAGTTCCTTACGGAACCCCAGCTTCACAGCTCCCTCTAGGCCCATTCCTCCAAATTCACCGGTCGGCCAGGAAACAGCAAAAACTGGAGCTTTGAAACTTCCACCGGCCATACCCTGTGCACCTAACCCGTAGGATTTACGCAGTACAATTGTAAAGAAAGGCACGGTTAGGCTCGCCCCCGTAACAAACATGCGGCAACAATGACGAACAAGTGCAGTCTTCTCGTATTCGGGGCCCACCATATTTCCAGGAGTGTCACAAAGCATTAGGAGCGGGATATCAAAAGCGTCGCAAAGCTGCATAAACCGGGTGGCCTTATCGGCTGCATCCGAATCTATGGCGCCGCCCAGATGTTTTGGATTGTTGGCAATGATTCCTATAGGACGGCCCTCTATTCTAGCGAATGCGGTTATCATCCCTACGCCAAATTGCGCCCGGATCTCGAGAACAGAGTCGGTGTCTGCGAATGTTTGTATGACGTCGCGCACTTCATACACCCTTAATCTGTTCTCTGGCACTATGTGTCGTAGGATCCGTTGGTCGGCGCACTCCCAGTCCGAGATCTCACCCTGAAAATAAGACAGATACTTTTTTGCTATCAGAACGGCTTCCTCTTCGTTCTCTACAGCAATATCTACCACACCGTTAGGAACCTGATCCTTCATAGGACCCACTTCCTCCGGTCTGTACACCCCGAGTCCTCCTCCCTCAATCATGGCCGGGCCGCCCATTCCAATATTCGACCCTTTAGTCGCGATTACTACGTCGCAACAGCCAAGAATAACTGCATTGCCGGCAAAACAGCGGCCGGAAGTGATGCCTATAAGCGGTACTAAGCCACTTAACTTACCCCAGAGGTAAAAAGCCGGGACGTCTAACCCGGACGGGCTTGACCAGTCGGTGTCGCCCGGGCGTCCTCCTCCTCCTTCCGCAAAAAATACTACCGGCATTTTCCAACGGTCGGCCAACTCAAACATGCGATCTTTCTTGTAGTGATTTTTGAATCCTTGGGTGCCGGCAAGAACCGTATAATCGTACGATATTACGATACATTGAGCAGCGTTTTCGTCAAATAGTTCGCCGTTTACGCTCCCAACCCCGGCTATCATGCCATCCGCGGGCGTTCGCCTTATCAGATCATCTAACGATCGTCGTTGCCGCTGGGCAGCTATTACCATAGGACCATATTCCACATAGCTACCTTCGTCGCAGATATCGTACACGTTTTCCCGGGCCGTCCTTTGCCCTGTTTTTCTGCGTCTAGCCACCGCCTCCGGGCGGGCACTGTCCCGGCCCAGCTCATGCCTTTCAATAATCTCCGCTAGATCGGGACGTATGTAGTCAAGGTCAAGGCCTTCGTTTTGATCCGTGGTAACGATCCCCGTCTCCATTTCTTCAACAAAAGCGAGAGTATGCCCCTCGAAAACAGCGTCCCCCTTATGAACGGTTATATCATGTATTTGCCCTGCTATCTCTGCGCAAATTACATGCTCCATTTTCATCGACTCCATCACCATGAGTTGTTGCCCCACACTAACTCGATCGCCCGGTTTAGCCTCAACGCTCACTATGGTTCCCTGTAAAGGAGCTAGGACCGGTAGTGTCCCATCAGGTCCTGTGGCTTGTATATTGTCTCCTTGACTAGAACCGCCAACATTCTCTCCGGAGTCCCCAGAAATCCCGTGCTTCAGTACCGCTAACGGATCAATTTTATCGACCTTAACTCCGGCAAGACTATTGTCAGGAGCAGCTTCTTTTGCATCGAAAAAGAGCCCACGATGTTTTGTGTTCTGCGTCAACTCTTCGAGGTGTTCTTCAATAAAACTAGTGTAAACTTGATTATTAATAACGTCTTCATGTTGTAAAAGGTTCTGTAGAAACGAAATATTCGTGGCAACACCTTCGATTTTGAATTCGCACAAGGCCCTATACGCCTTGCTTAAGACCTGTCGAAATTCCTTCGATGCCGAGTGCGCGATGAGTTTGGCCAAAAGGGAGTCAAACCTGACATTCGTTGTATATCCGCTGTAGCCGAACGAATCTATTCTTAGGCCAGGGCCGGACGGTACCTCGAACGCCACCAAGGTTCCCCCGGTTGGCCGAATTACACCGCTGGACTCCATCGTTTCCATGTTAATCCTGGCCTGAATAGCGAAACCTCTTGCGCTAGGGATATCATCTTGCGATAGAGCTATATCATTGAGTCGGGCCCCGGCCGCAATCTGCAACTGACTGCTAACGAGATCGATTCCTGTCACTTCCTCGGTGACGGTGTGCTCAACCTGAAGACGAGCGTTTGCCTCAATAAACGCGAAGCAATCCTCACCGTCTTCCTTTTCCTGGTCAACGAGAAACTCGAACGTGCCAAGGCTTTTATAGTTGACGGACGTTGCGAGCCGGAGCGATGCGTCGATAAGTAATTGTCTGAGTCCAGGAGAGAGACTAGGAGACGGTGCCATCTCTATTATTTTTTGGTTGCGCCGCTGGATGCTACACTCCCGTTCACCGAGATGACTACACTCTCCATACCCATCCCCCACTACCTGAATCTCTATGTGCCTGGCTCTCCGGACGAGTTGCTCCACATAGACATCGCGGTTACCAAACGATGCGGCTGCCTCAGACCTACACCGGTTGTACGCCTCGTCCAACATGTCGGCGGTATGAACCGCACGCATGCCCCGGCCCCCGCCGCCAGCCACGGCTTTAATCATAATTCCGATGCCGTCTCTCATAGACGCGAAGAATTCCCGGGCCTGGTCGAGGGTCGTTGCGCCTACCGTACCCCTTACAACAGGCACAGCATTGCGTTGCGCTAACCGCCGCGCTTCAACCTTGTTCCCAAACAGTGTCAGCTGTTCCGGTGTCGGCCCGACGAAAATTAAACCGCTATCTGAACAGCGGCGCGCAAATTCGGGATTTTCACTTAGAAATCCATATCCTGGGTGCACTGCATTGCAACCTTTTGCCGCAGCGACATCAAGAATTTGTTGCATATCCAAATATGCGGCCGGGCCACCCCCCCTCAGTGGGACGGCAAAATCCGCCTTTCGAATGTGTAACGATTCCGAATCGTCTTCACAAAAAATCGCAACGGTTTCTATACCAAGGCTGGCCGCTGCGCTCGCGACTCGCACAGCCACCTCACCTCGATTAGCAATTAAAAGCCTAGTCAGGTTCATAGGGCCACCTTCACAATTTTTTCTTCAGCCTGGGACCGAACCCCGCGCAGCCATGCACAAGCTCGGCCAGACTCATTTTGTAAACTGTAATAGTACTGGAAGGATTATCGGAATTTAACCCTTACCTGATTTGTGACCGCACTATTCTTTCGTTTTCTTTACGGCCTCGGTCAGTTCGGGTACAGCTTTAAAGAGATCGGCTACTAATCCGTAGTCCGCTACGTTAAAAATAGGTGCGTCGGGATCCTTATTGACAGCCACGATTACTTTTGAGTCCTTCATCCCCGCCAAATGCTGGATCGCACCGGAAATACCAACGGCTATATACAAATCGGGCGCCACTACCTTACCCGTCTGTCCTACCTGCAGATCATTTGGAACAAACCCAGCGTCAACCGCCGCGCGACTTGCCCCCATAGCAGCGTTGAGCTCGTCAACTAAAGGCTCAATATACGTCGTAAAATTCTCTCCCGATTTGAGTCCGCGACCCCCGGACACTACGATGCCTGCCTCTGTAAGGTTGGGCCGATCCGATTTTGTCTCGTTAAACTCAACGAACCTCATGGTAGCAGTGCTTTCATCTAAACTTACGGAAACTTGTTCGATCGGAACAGTTTCACCAGTTTGGGCCGCATCGAAAGCGGTATTCCGAACCGAAACGACTTTTATATCGTCGGTCAATTCAATAGTTGCCACCGTATTACCAGCATACATCGGTCGCTCCATCGTTCCATCGTCACAAAATCTCACAACATCACTCGCCATTCCCACACCGAGTAGACCGGCGGTTCTCGGCAGGAGATCCTTGCCAACCGCGGTTGAGGCAGCTATTAACAGCGACACGTCGTTCGCGCCTACTAACTGTACCAGTGCCGCCGCATAAGAATCGGCCAAATAATTAGCGAATCTACCATCCTGAACGGCGAGTACTTTGCTTCCACCATAGTTGGACAATTCCAACGCGGTTGCCGAAGTGTCTCCGCCCAACACACAAACCAGCAAGTTCCCCCCAAGTGCGGCCGCAGCATCTTTCCCGGCCTGAATAGCTATCAAGGAACTTTTTGGGACAGTGTTTTTGTTCGTTTCTGCAAAAACAAGAATATTACCCATTTCGATTTTCTCCGGAGTCAGCGTAGCGTTTTTCTGGTACTCGTAATGTAGGGCATTTCAGATTGCTCACGGCTATATGACTTTTGCTTCATCGTGGAGCAGTCCAATGAGTTCTTCTACGGTTTCGACTTTTTGCCCTGCCTGCTTCTCAGCAGGGGGTTCGAGTCCTCTAATTACAAGACGGGGTTCAATATCGGCTCCAAGATCAGCCGCCGCTATTTCCTTTATTTCCTTTTTACGTGCCTTCATAATGCCTGGCAAAGAAGCATACCGGGGCTCGTTTAACCGCAGATCCGAAGTCACAATACCTGGAAGGGCAAACCCTACTGTCTCCAAGCCTCCATCAACCTCACGGGTAACATCAACGGATTGATAGTCGTCAGATAGGACCAACTCCGACGCGAACGTCGCCTGGGGCCACCCCAAAATTGCCGCCAGCATCTGACCCGCTTGGTTTGAGTCATCGTCAATTGCTTGCTTACCCATAAGTACAAGCTGAGGATTCTCTAAATCAACAATCTTCGCAAGTAACCTGGCCACTCCCAATGAGTCAAGCACCTGTTCGCAACTCACGAGAATCGCCCTATCCGCGCCCATAGCCAGGCCAGTCCTCAGCTGCTCCGTCACTACGGTATCACCTATACTAACCAGCACGACCTCTCCACTTCCGAGCTTCTCTCTAATGCGAAGCGCTTCTTCTATAGCTATTTCATCGAACGGATTGATAACATACTTTACGTTGTCCGTTTCGATCCCGGACCGGTCCGATTTTACACGGATAGTTGTTTCAGGATCGGGGACCCGCTTAACCGTGACGATTAGTTTCACAAATTTTCCTCCTGATAAAAAAAACTCCGACCTGCTAGTTCTCTACACGCATCCACCTATATAACAGACTCGTCACTTACACTCCAATTCACCGGGTGAAAGACAACCTGTCAACTCCAGTAGCACAGTCGTTAACCTATCACCCAATCATAACTAATTGCGCCAAGATCATGCGTTTTGGAGTCCAAGACGGTCGGAGATATTTTTACCTGCGTCAATCACTAGTGGCACGAGCTCACGTTGAAGCCGCTCGGTCCCTGTCCTGTACACGGGACCACTTATAGCTAAACTCCCGACTACCGCGCCGGTGTAATCCCTAATAGGAGCCGCTACCGCGGAAACATCAGTCAAGTATTCACCATTTTCCAGCGCGAAACCTTTTTTTATCACTTCGCCTAACTCCGTTATTAGTGTGTCCGGGTCAGTAATTGTGCGAGGAGTATGTGCGCGAAGAGAACCAACCACAGAACTCCGCAAATCCTCTCCAATTTCAAAGGCAAGATGGATTTTGCCCGCCGCCGTCGAATGCAAGGGGAGCATCTCTCCTACCTGCGAAACAATTCGAACTGGTTGGTCTGATTCCATTATATCGACGGGTACCACGCTACCGCGCCTCATAACAGTTATATAAACGGTCTCACGAGAAGCCTTGACAACTTCCTGCATGACTGGTTTAGCTTGCCGTAAGAGCCCCAGGTGCTTTACGTACCGCAGGCCTAATTGCAAGCACTTTGTGTCCAAACGATAATTCTCGGTCGCTCTATTTTGCTGTACGTACCCTCTAGATTCTAATGTAGCCAATATACGGAAAACGTTATTTTTGTGTAGTGCAAGCCTCTTACTTAGTTCGGTGACACCCAATTCTCCTTCAGCATAGAACTCCTCGAGAACGTCAAGGGCATGGACAACCGCTTGGATGATGTAATTACTCTTTTCCCGCCGCAAAACGACTACTCCTGGATATATAAATACACCCCGTTTCGAATTGAAAAACTGTTTTAATTTAAATCAGATTATTTTGTCAACACGGTTCCCAATTTGATTCCTGAGACGCGCCTTTATGAACCAAACTTCCTCCACAAACGTTCTGAACCCGTCCGGAGGTTTTCCTCTAGTCCTGACGTGTGAACACGCATCATGCGACATTCCTCTCGAATACAACAGTCTAGGTATTCCTGAACATGAAATTCGACGGCATATAGGCTGGGATATTGGCGCATACGCGGTGACCTCAAGAATTACGGAACTTCTTGATTGTACGGCGATTTCTTCTCTATACTCGCGGCTCCTAATAGACTGCAATCGAACTCTCCAAGATCACGACCTTATAGTCACTCTGAGCGACGGAACCGAGATTCCCGGCAACTCGAGCCTAGACACTTCCGATATTACGAAGCGTATAAAATCGTTTTACGAACCGTTCCATTCCGCCGTAGACGGTACTCTTGCAAATAGAGAAGTCACGCCTAGTTGCTTAATCAGCATTCACAGTTTCACCCCTGTTCTTGCCGGAAAAGAAAGGCCGTTTGATTTGGGGATATTATTCGATATCCACGAGGATCTTGCGACCGAATTGGGGGAGAAACTCTCTCGAAAAGATCTTCGTGTTAGATATAACGAACCGTACTCGGGAAAAGACGGTTTAATATCTAGTGTTCGCCGCCACGGAAATAAACATAACCTCACCTACCTTGAAATCGAGATCAACAATGGAATATTGTTGCATACGTCGGACATAGAGATTCTCGCAATCAAAATTTCGGCGGTCTTCAAAGCGATGTTTTACGCTCGGGGCGACTAGCTCGTTGTAGGAGATTGATCAAACTTCCGAGGAACGGAGACGAAATGCGAATTATTCTTATAGGACAGGCCGCTTTCGCGGAAAAAACACTTGAGACACTATGCGAAATGGGTGAAGAAGTATTGGCGATATTTTGCCCTCCGGACAAAGGCGAAGGCAAACCGGACCCCGTTAAGCAGGCGGCACAATCGCGCAATATACCGGTATTCCAACAGACTTCGATGAAGGGACCTCAAGTTCTGGAAAAGTTCAAAGAACTTGACGCTGACTTAGCTGTTCTAGCCTTTGTCACGCAGATAGTCCCTCCGCCAGTGTTTAATGCCCCTAGGTTTGGCAGCATCTGTTTTCATCCGTCGTTATTGCCGAAGTATAGGGGAGGTAGCGCGATTAATTGGACATTAATCAACGGTGATACTGAAACCGGCATATCGTGGTTCTGGGTTGATGACGGCATAGATACGGGGCCTTTGCTGGTCCAGAAAAAAGTAGAAATCGATCCAAATGAAACAACAGGAACTATTTACTTCAATAAGCTGTTCCCGCTGGGAATAAGCGCGCTAAAGGAGGCGATCGACCTAATCAAAGCGGGAAATCCTCCTCGGTTGCCACAGGATGAGTCAAAAGCCAATTATGACCCATTGTGTCGGGATGAACACTCACCCATAGTTTGGTCAAAGCCCGCCGAGTCCGTATTCAACCATATACGCGGATGTGATCCTCAACCGGGTGCCTCGGCAAGTTGTCGAGGACACAAGATTCGCCTTTACGACTGTCAGCTAGAAAAAACGAAAAACGCTTCGGTGCCCGGTGAGATCGTAAACATTGACCAGCATTCTGTAACCATTTCTGTAGACAACGGGTTGTTGATGGTAAAAAAGATGAAGGGAGATAATCAAAAAATGATCGCGGCGGAATTTGTCTCCACTATCGGTTTGCAAGTAGGAGATCGATTTGACTAAGGGACGGGAGAAGCCGATAACGCTTTCATTTTTTGGTCGGTTCCAACTCAACCAATACCTGGCTAAGCTCAACCATATCGCCCGGCGCCACGTTGACTTTGGAAACTTTCGCAGCGTTTTCGGCCATCAACAGATTCTCCATTTTCATAGCTTCCAGCGATAGGAGGGGCTGCCCTTCCTTCACCTCGTCTTGGGCCGCTACGTGTACCTCAATAATCTTCCCTGGCATTGGAGAACGCATTTCTCTCTCGAAAGGCCTACTGCGGTCTCGCGACGAGGTGGGTGTGGTTCTTTCAAGCGAGTGCTCAAATTCGTAGTTGTGGCCGTTAGCAGATACATAGCTGCGATTCCCCTCCCGCTTCAAATAGACCCGAACGGGCTTACCGTCCACAAGTAATACAACCCCTTTCTCCGACTGGCTCACGATGCGTACTTCGGAACGCTCGGCACCCAGCCGGACCTCATAGAGGTCTTTTTCCTCGCCTTTCGCCACGTATTCTAACCGCAGTTCCTCCCTGTTCATGTATAAGGTTTTTTTCATGAGTACCATTACTGACGAGCTACCTCGCTTGCTGCCCTCTTAACGACCAGAACTAACCCTCCACGATCCTAGCTCGCGCCAAGGGTTTTGTTGTTTGGGTCCCGTGCTCTTTGTCCCTGTAGGGTCAACCATGGTCCTGCCATCGACCGCCGCCGCGAAGGCTGCCGCCAAAATGTCCGCACTTGTGGGATTTTCCCACTTCGCAAAGTGATCGGGTAGAAACTCCGTGTGTGTGTCGCTATTAACAAAGGCTTCATGACGAAGGAGTTCCGATAGGTAAGGTAAATTCGTTGTAATTCCTACAACAGCGGTATCACCTAGAGCACGTAACATTCGACTTCTCGCCTTTTCTCGAGTCAGGCCCCACGTGGAAATTTTTGCTATCATTGGGTCATAGTAAACAGAAACTTCCGTTTGCGCTTCTACGCCCGAATCCACTCGTACCCCCGGGCCGTCAGGACTTTGCCATATCAACACGCGGCCCGGCGACGGTCTATAATTCTGACTACAATCCTCCGCGTAGAGACGACACTCAATGGCATGACCATTCCATGACACATCGTCTTGGCAATAATTAAGTGTTTCCCCTGCCGCAATCCTTATCTGTTCTCGAACAAGGTCCATCCCGGTGACCCATTCTGTAATGGGATGTTCGACTTGGAGACGCGCATTAACCTCAAGAAAGTAAAACTTGTCCCCCTCAACGATAAACTCTACGGTGCCAGCATTCTGGTAGTTGGCTGCCTTGGCCACACGGATCGCCGCCTCAACCATTTCTGCGCGTAGTTTATCGGAAACCGCAGGCGACGGACTCTCCTCTATAATTTTTTGGTATCGCCTTTGGATCGAACATTCACGTTCTCCCAAATGGACTATCTTACCGGTTCCATCTCCGAGAATTTGCACCTCTATGTGCCGCGGACGTTCTAGAAACCTTTCCAAGTAAACGTTCCCGTCACTAAAAGATGCCTGCGCTTCGCGTTGGGCCGCCTCTATCGCGCTCAACAGATCCGCTTCTTCCCGCACGATCCTCATACCCTTTCCACCGCCTCCAGCAGCAGCCTTAATCAACAAGGGATATCCTATCGCGTCGACCTGCATCTTCAGAGAAGAGGTTACAAGCGAGAAATCCTCTATCGCCGGGATTACAGGAACACCAAGTTCGGTAACAGTCCTCCTAGCAACTATTTTGTTCCCCACCGTCGACAACGATTCAGGGCTAGGACCTATAAACGTGAGGCCAGCATCTATGACCGCCCGGGCAAAAGCCCCATTTTCTGATAAGAACCCGTATCCCGGATGGACTGCATCCGCGTTGGCTTTGCGAGCAATTTCCAGTATAGCCTCTGAATTAAGATAACTCTTTACTGACTCTCCCGGGCCTACGCAAACTGCCTCATCGGCAGCGTAAATATGAGGAGAGGATTCATCAGCCTCAGAATATATGGCCACGGTTGCAATTCCCATCTCTCTGCAGGTCCGAGCAACTCGTGTGACAATTTCTCCCCGATTCGCTATCAATATTTTCTTAAACACGTATCGTCCGATCACCGAAGTCGAGAACTTGTCCTTTTTTAACCTGCCATCACTGCTAGACAGTTACCGCCTTCTCCTCCACTTGAATCTTCTGATACTTCCGATAATCATAGCCCGTCGCCATAGTCAGAAGCATCTGATCCATACCACCGCTACGCTCACGGCGCAAAATTCTCAGTCTATCAAAATATTCTACATAATCACTGTTTATTCTTCTTTTCTCGTCTAGATGACGAAAGAACACGTTTTCCAACTGCTTGATTATCAAGTGGAACGCGGAGAACCGTAGTTCGTTGGGGAAAGCATCCCACTCAGCCAGGGATAGGGTCCGCTCCGTCTGATATCCGTTAAGCAAGGAGTTGAATCTTTCGATTTCGTAGTGCTCTTCCATATAGCAGAAAGTGTTGACCATATTTGCTAAATCAGCGGTAAACTTTCCCGAGCACATTGAATCAAAATTGAGAACGCCAACAACCTTCCCTCCCCGGAACAAGAAGTTACCGGGGACAGGGTTGCCGTGCACCAGCCCGTTTGGCAATTTTTCTTCTCGGTATTCATTCTGGTGTGCGATTTCGTCATCAAGGACATGCAAAACGTGTTTTAAATGGTCAGCAATACGTACGCGCAAGTTTTTGTAGGTTCTGCGTACCAGCTCAAAGCTGAATCTATCGACTACAAATTGATCATAGGCCTGCCCTAGTACATGGAGCCGCGCAACCGTCTGACCAATTTTGAATATTTGCTCGTTATCTAACTCTGTCAGAGGCACAACTTTACCCGCTATCTTTCGAAATAGACAGGCTGATTTATTATCTACAGGCTTCAGAAAATCGCCATCTTTGGCTGCGATGGGGCGTGGGCAAGGGAAGTTGTGTTTGCGCAAGAAAACCAACACATCCAGCTCAGATTCCAAGTTGTTCGCACTTCTTTCATCTTCTAGACGCAGAACCAATTTTTTGCCGGCGGATTCCAGCTTGTATTGAACTGTAGATGATGCCCCTTCGATCTCCTCGATCTCAGAAATACGCCCTAACTTGTATTCTTTACGTAGACTAGCCCAAATCTTGTTATCCAAGCCCAACGCAGCTGCCATAGCATTTCCCTCGATATCCATTAAGGCCAACATGGACCTTATTTAGCTTTGTTTACTTCTCATACTATCTTATACTTCTCCTTGTCAAGAAAAATTGACTGAACGTACATTCACTGTGCATAAAAAAATGGTGCATTCTCACGCTTTTTGTTCGATAATCACCCTTCCAAAATCTTCGGGTATTCTATCTCACCAAGTTTTTCGCCCGCTTCGATATTCGTGAAAAGCGCCTCACTCAAATCTATTAGGGAACTCAGGTTGAGTCCACTATCTAACTTGCCTAATCGGTTTAAGACTCCACAACCACTTTTAAGCAGCTTACGAGCGCCATTTTTCTGACCAATAACCAGCTTCAGATACCCGGCTGCAACTTGGACCAGACCCCCGACAAAGTGTTTTTCGTCCCCGACACAGTCATTCCAAATTGCCTCCCAGATTTCATGGGCTTTATGGAACTGCTCACTATTAAATGCCGTGGCTCCGGCCCGTAGCCCGGCCCTGTTCAATGACACTTTCTCTCCCGATCCTTGATTATCGCGTGTCCGGCAATTGGGCCCCTGAAGGAAACACAATTGCAATTTTTATATCCATGACATTAGTACCTGTTGGGCCAGGACAGAACAGGTCGCCCAGCTCTGAAAAATACCTATACGTATTATTCTCTTTGAGAAATTGAGTTGCGTTCATCCCCTTTTTTTCGCCATTTTCTAGCGTTCTCTGATTCACAAACGCTCCGGCGGCGTCGGTAGGGCCGTCTATACCGTCGGTTCCCGCACTTAGTAGACTCCAATTCCCTATTCCGCGCAATTCTTGTGCTACTACCAAAGCAAACTCCTGGTTCCGCCCGCCTTTCCCTGACCCCCTTACATTAACGGTGGTTTCTCCGCCGGCGATGAGACAGGTCGAAGCAGAACAGTCACGAATGACCTCGCGGACACGATTTGCAAATAGTCGCGCAGCGACGGAAGTATCTCCCTCCAACACGTGCTCCAAATAGACGGATTTTAATGCGCTCCGCCTGTTTGCTTCATGAGCTGCTAGCAACGCTTTCTTGTTGGAGCCAACAACGACATTATATGTGCGTGAAAACACTTCATCCCCAGGTTTTGGCGTCTCGGCGAGGAGGCCTCGAGCGCCAAGCTTCAATCTTTCAATTACCGGTCGAGGAAGTCGCCTTTCCAGGTTGTATCTCCGGACGATTTTCAGCGCATCAAGAAAAGTTGAGTTGTCTGGTGAAGTGGGCCCGGAACCGATTACGCTGGTGTTATCACCGACAACATCTGACAAAATCAGCGCGGCTACACGTGCTGGCCAAGCCAGGCACGACAATTGCCCTCCTTTTATAGCGGAAAGGTGCTTTCGTACTACGTTTACAGAACATATGTCGGCTCCACAGCTAAGCAACTCTTTGTTTGTCTTTACTTTGTCCATCAGGGAGATCCCTTGCGGCGGGCATACAAGTAGGCTCGACGCCCCACCTGTCAAACAAAAAAGTGCGATGTCAGAGGCTTGGAGATTGGCGACCATTCCCATCATTGTCTGGGTTGCTGCTACGCTTCTCATTCCAGGGTTGGGATGTTCTCCTTCCAGAACGGAAACTCTCGGTATTTCAATGGTTTGTTGGGACGGGACAACGATGCAGCCGCCACTAATTCGCTTTCCAACTACGGACGCGACAACTGCCCCCATTGAGCCTGCACCTTTGCCGGCGCCAAATAGGTGTAAGCCACGACCTGGCGAAAACGAAAAAATTCGCGTCTCACCCTTTCGATCGGTTACATTAAGCGACTCTGAATTAACCGAAAGAAAATCGGTTATAAAATTGCGGGGGTGTACTGAGTTAACCGCGATTTTGTACAATTCCTGGAGCTTACTTTTAACATCTTTTTGTAACATTTAGCAAAAAGCAAGTTTACCCCGAAACGAGCCCCTCCAAGACAGCTCTCACCCATCGTCATCTAAGTCGACCATATTAGGACGATTTGGCGAACTATTCTCCTCCGGTCGACGCTGGAAACGGGCTTCTTTTTCTCTATCTTCTTGACAGGCAACACATAATCGGCTGAACGGCAGCGCGCCTAAACGTGCCTGTGCTATTTCTTCTTCACATTCCTCGCATATACCGTATTCGCCATCGTCGATCCGCTCAAGAGCGTTTTCGATCGCTTGAAGTTTACCCCGGTCTCGATCGCTCAATATCAGATTGATCTCCCGATCCCGTTGTTCGCTCGCGAGGTCATAAGTGTCCATTCCCTCGTCCAGCTTTGTCTCTTTACCTTCACGTATTTCTTCATCCAACTGGTCAAGGATTTGTTGTTTCTGACGACTTAACGTTGTTTTCATTTTTTTGAGGAATGCTTTTCTCATGGGACCTTCCTTCGAAGAATGCTCGGGGTAAAAAAGGACGCAAACTTTAAGGAGAAAAAGAGTTCGAGTCAAGGCCGTTCGCGGATCCCACCGTTAATGCCTCACATCCGAGCCCCCGCAAATCATAACCTTCCGATCCAACAATCCTTGTTCTAGCAATCTCTCCCACTTCTCCACAAAAATCTTCCAGCAGAACAATTCCGTCGATGTCAGGAGCTTGACCCGCCGTTCTTCCCCAATGAGTAACCTTTTTTCCTTGGGTCCGTCGAGGCGCTTTCATTCCTTCTCTGCCATCGTCGTATGCCCCGCACACCAGGACAGAACATTCATCTCCTATCAGAGAAATATTTTTCCGCCTGACCACGGCTGCTTGCTCCTTCATCAACATGTGCCAACGCTCGTTCTTTACTTCCTCACTGACTTGACCATCCATGATTCCTGCCGATGTCCCTTCCTCTTGCGAGTAACGAAATACTCCAACATGGTCGATGGCAGCATCCGACACAAAATCCATTAACTCCTCGAAGTCTTTCTCCTGCTCTCCTGGAAACCCAACGATGAAAGATGTACGAAGCACTACGTTAGGCACGTTGTTCCTAATACGTTCCAAAAGGCGACGTATACCGTCCCCGCTTTTCTCGCGCTTCATCAGTCGCAACATCCTGTCACTAATATGTTGGAGAGGCATATCGATGTATGAACAGATCTTATTTTCTTCAGCCACCAAGCGCAAAAAGGCGTCATCCAGGTAGTTAGGGTAGCAATAAAGCAATCGGATCCATTCGATCCCATCAACTTTGCGCAAGCGTTTTAGGAGTGCCAGCAAAGTCGTCCCGTCGCGCCTCTCTCGCCCGTATGCGGTGAGGTCCTGTGCTATAAGGTTGATTTCCCTGACGCCCTGACTCGCCAAGGTCTCGGCTTCTGCGACTAAAGACCCTACCGTTCGACTTTCTTGTCGCCCGCGAATCTTAGGTATTATACAGAAAGCGCACTTATGGTTGCACCCCTCTGCCACCTTCAAATACGCCGTAAAAAAATCTGTAGTTTGCACCCGCGGAACGGTGTGGTCCGTCAGTACATGAGAGGCTCCGACATATGTTAAGGGGTGGCGATCGATCAGCGCTGTCTTCTCTTCCAAAATTTCCGCAATTCGAATGAACTCGCCGGTCCCAACGAAAACATCGACCTCAGGCATCTCATCACGTAATGCTTCCGCATAACGCTGGGCTAAGCACCCTGTAACAATCAGTTGTTTCCCATTCGCCGAAGATTTTTGTCTACCCAACTCTAATATTGTTTCGATCGACTCTTCCTTGGCCTCATCGATAAAGCTGCAGGTATTAACTATTAAAATCTTAGCCTCCGCCGGGTCGAGACAAAAGTGATAACCGCGCTTGGACAATAGGCCCAGCATTACTTCGCCGTCTACGAGATTTTTGGGACAGCCCAGATTGACCAAATACACGGACTTGTCATCATGAACCGATTTTGTGCTGCTATTAAGCGTCATCTTTCCTTTCCTTACGCTGTCGCAGAAATCGTTGTACTTCTTCTTCCATATTTTTTTCGCCGGCGCGACCGTTTCCTGCTCCCGATTCCGAAAAAACTTGCGAATCTGCTGATTCCTCCCCGTCCTCATTTTCTAGTTGCTTCACATACGTCGCTAGGTTCGGGTTTTCAGCTATTGCCTTGCCTATTTGCAAATCGAATTCCCGCGCCGCGAGTCCTAACTCCTCGGTACCAACGGTCCATCCAAGAAAAGATTGGAGCTTATCCAGCAGCGCTAACGCGGCCTTCGGATTTGGGGCAGCGGAAATATAATGCGGGACGTTCGCCCAGAAGCTTACAGAGGTCAGGCCGGCTTGACGGCAAGCGTCATTCAATACCCCGACAATACCGGTTGGGCCTTCGTACCGAGAAGGCGTCAGTTCCAATTGTGCAGCAATTTTCTCGTCGCTGCTAAAGCCTACGACTCGCACTGGTTTCGAGTACGGGACATCGGCTAACAGCGCCCCAAGCGTAACCACTAATTTTGCCCCGCACCGCCTAGCGATTTCCAGAAAAGCCTGTGCATAAGCTTTCCATCGGAGGTGCGGCTCTATACCGATCCCGACAACTAGATGCCGTCCGGCGGCAGTCTGTTTGGTTCCGAAAAACTCATTGGCCGGCCATACAATCTCACGGTATATACCCCCCGTAAGACGCACCCGCGGACGGAGGTCGCTAAAATTGTAAAATTCTTCCGGATCGATGCTCGCAAAACGATCAGCCTGCATTTGTTTGACTAAAAACTGGCAAGCGTGTGTCGCGGCACTTCCAGCGTCATTCCAGCCAGAAAATGACACTATCAGTACCGGGTCGGAGAACTCCGGTAATCGTTCTATAGTTAGTGCGCTCAAAGTTTTCCTCCTCAGACGAGCCCTGCTTAAATACCACAAATGCACTGAGAACCGAGGAGTTATACCCTCTTCGACTCCCTTTTGCCAATAGGGTCCTCGCCACCAAAATTATTTAGAGGCATATCGGCGTTAGGAATAAACATACTGGATCTCAGAACTGATTACGTAACATCAGTTTGCTTTAACAGGTACGCCTGAATAAATTGGTCGATGTCCCCATCCAACACAGCTTCGGTGTTGCCCAATTCCACTCCCGTGCGGTGATCTTTTACCATACGGTACGGATGCAGAACATAGGAACGTATCTGACTACCCCAAGCAATTTCTTTTTTGTCCTTATGAAAATCTTCCATCTTTTCTTTCTGTCTCTCCAGCTCCAATTCGTATAGGCGCGCCCGGAGGATTTTCATCGCCATGTTCCTATTTCTGTGCTGAGAACGTTCATTCTGACATGCTACGACAATACCTGTGGGTAGATGAGTCACGCGTATCGCCGAGTCTGTTTTGTTCACATGCTGACCCCCGGCGCCGCTCGCACGGTATGTATCTATGCGCAGGTCTTCCCCCCTCACATCGACATCTACAGCCTCGTCAATATCCGGATAGACAAAAAGAGACGCAAAAGACGTATGCCTCCGGGCATTCGCGTCAAAAGGTGATATTCGCACCAGCCGATGGATACCCGCCTCTGCGCGGAGGTAGCCGTACGAATACGGGCCGTTTACAGTAAAAGTAGCGGTCTTAAGACCCCCTCCCTCGCCTTGAAGCTGCTCGGCAATTGAGACTTTATAACCTCGCCGTTCGGCCCAGCGAAGATAGAGTCGCAGGAGCATTTCTGCCCAATCTTGCGCTTCCAAGCCACCGGCTCCTGGCCGCACGCTCACAATCGCATCTTGGCCGTCGTGTTCACCTCCCAACATGCTCTGGAACTCGACCTGACCAATGTCGCGCTCCAGGGCAGGCAATATTTTTTGCAGCTCATCGATAGCTTCTTGTTCTCCGTCTTCCGCAAGTTCCAGGAACAGGGTAGCATCGGCAAGCGCCTGATTTTGTTGCTTCCACGGATTTACGCTTTCCAGAAGCGACGATCTTTCCTTCAGGACGGACTGTGCGTTCTCGGTGTCTTCCCAAAAATTACTTGCGAGCGTCAGCTCTTCGAGCTTTGCTGCTTCTGCTTCTTTTCCCGTTATGTCAAAGATGCCTCCCAAGACTATCAAGACGACCACTGAGTTCCGACAGTTTCTCTTTCATTTCTGGGACCATTTTCACTTCCTCCACTGTGTCGATTTACCCATTGCAAATACACGTACATTAGCATAACGACGACACCCAACACACACAATTTAACAAACCAATCTCCGTACACAGTATATACCGTCGTAACCTTAGGCCAAGCCAACCGTTCTATTAGGAAGCCGGCTTCGGAAAGGCGAGTTTGCCCCTGAATCCGGCCGTCAAGATCGACCAGGGCGGATATACCAGTATTTGCCGACCGTACGAGCGGAACGCGATTTTCGACCGCCCGCATCGCTTCCATAGCCAGATGCTGGTATGGGGCTGAAGTTTCCCCAAACCAGGCATCGTTCGTCACGTTCACAAGAAAATCAGCCCCACCAGCTACAAATTGGCGCGCCAGATTAGGGAAAATACCCTCGTAGCATATCAAGACAGAAAATTTTTCAGATGCCAGAGAAAAAATTGTGCGGTCAGTACCAGAGGCGAAGTCTCCAATACCCTCCACCAACTTTTTAACGAAGAACAATGCACTATCCTGAAAAGGGATGTATTCCCCAAATGGTGTTAAAATTATCTTATCATAATACCCAAGTACCGTCGCTTCAGGAGAAAGCAGGTAAGCGCGATTAAATAAAGTGAAACTTGCGCCATCACGCTCAAACGCCGGGCTCCCAAATAGGATCGGTGTCTTTGTACTTTGAGCCAGATCGAAGACGCGCTCCCGGTACGTAACGTCGGATTGAAAAAAGAAAGGAACGGACGCTTCTGGCCAAACTACCAAATCCACTTCCTGTTCCGTTATCTGTCGTGTCAGCTGCTCATAACGGGCGATCGTCGTCTCCTGGTAATCAGAGTCCCATTTCTTATCCTGCGGAATGTTTCCTTGGGCTATCCCAACTTTCAACGCGTGAGTATCCGGAAGAGCAGCCAATTGACCGCGTCTCATTGCGCCCCATCCGGCCAGACTCGCGACCAAAACGACTACTGCCAATAACAAGCGACCGCGTCCCGGTCCCTCACCAGCGAAGACTACAAACACTACCATATTTCCTAAGACAACTAGCGCAGATAACCCATATACCCCGGTAAATTCTGCGAACTGAATCAGATTTAAAAAGTTGTACTGAGAGTAACCAAGGCTTACCCAAGGGAACCCGATGAAAAAAAACGATCGGACCCATTCTAAGGAAACCCAGAGAATCGGACCAAACAAGAGAAGGGCAGGGCCTCGGTCACTAAATAGCTGCACTCCGACAGCAAATGCTCCGGTATAGAGAGAAAGAATCGAACACATGAGGATCAAAGGAAAAACGGCGACTACATGCGGAATGTTGCTATATAACCCAATAGTATCAACAATCCAATATAGTGTGGCCAAATAGAAGCACATGCCCGCCACCCAACCAATAACAAACGAGCGAAGCGTGGTTTGTCCTTTGATAGCCCATAACAAGGGGGAAAATGCGATCCAGGCAAGGAGGTTGAAATCGAATTTCGGGAACGCCAATGCCAACAGGACGCCGCTAAACGCGGCCAACAACATTGGATTGATCGATATCATATGTTTAACGAACTCGAGATTGCGAGAACAATTCTGACTCCAATTGTGCTATGTCCTAAATAGCCCATCGAGTCACAATTACCGACTCTCCAACGGACGGTATTCACCGCGCCAGTTCCCTAAAAAGTCTTCCGACTTCACGTTCTTTTTTTCCCATCCGCACAGCCTCCCTGCGCGAAATCTCGTGGTCATAGCCTTCCAAGTGCAAAATACCATGGATGAGCAACCTTATAACAACTACATCAAAGTTTTGCTTACGCCGAATAGCCTGCCGCCTAGCGGTGTCCGTCGAAACGACTACGTCACCCATCAGAAAGGGATACATCTTATCGGCGAGCGGAAAGGACAACACGTCCGTTGTTTTGTCTTTACCGCGATAGTGGCGATTAAGACTCTGAATCGTCGGATCCGTGACGAATGCCAGACTCAGTTCCGCTTTTTCCAGCCCCAGATGATGCAGTATCATCTTGCTCCACCGTCGGACCAGATGTCGGTTGAGGCCGGCCGTCGATCCGCAAATGTCCACGACGAGACCGGGTCTTGAAATGGTTTCGTCGCCGGGCTCGGTTCTCCTCTTGGCGGCGTTCTTTCGCTTCTTCAGCTCTTTCATAGGCGGAGATCACGTCCTGGACTAGTCTATGGCGGACGACATCCTTTTCACTAAATAACGAAAAGTTTATATCCGCTATGTCGCTTAGAACCTTTTTCGCTTCCCGAAGCCCTGACCGTGTTCCGGTCGGTAAATCAACTTGTGTTATATCACCGGTTATGACCGCTTTCGACCCATAACCAAGACGAGTAAGAAACATTTTCATCTGTTCCGGCGTAGTGTTTTGAGCCTCGTCTAATATCACGAAAGAATCGTTCAGAGTGCGCCCGCGCATAAAAGCGAGGGGAGCAACCTCTATCACCCCACGCTCCATCATCTTTTGCGCTCGACCGAAGTCAACCATGTCGTGCAGTGCATCATAAAGAGGCCTTAGGTATGGATTTATTTTCTCAGCTAGATCCCCTGGCAAAAACCCCAATTTTTCGCCAGCCTCTACGGCCGGGCGCGTTAAGACTACTCTACTAACCTTCTTCTTCATAAGTTCCGCTACCGCCACTGCCATAGCCAGATAGGTGTTATGGTTTATAAAGCCATTCGCACAAAACGAATGGGAGCCTGGCACCGTAAGATCATACACGTCGCCCTCCTCATCCGAAATGTTTGCCACCTGCTCCCAAACCACCTCTCCTTTCACACCCTTCAAGGGCTCCGCAACAAGCGATTCGGTTACCTCATCTTTACAGTAATCGTTGCGATTTAATTGCCAAAAAGTCCCGGGAGACCGACTACGCAGAACAACGCCGGCATTCACGTTCCCTACTGTCAACGAGTTGCCACTTAGGTCACGCCCTAGAGCCTTTTCACTCCCCTTAAGATCTAATCGAAAATTGAGACAATCGGCGAAAAGCCTCACCTCGAGTTTTCCTATGTATAACTGTGGGAGTAGAACCTCCTCCGCGGGGCACCACGACAAATCGCGTCGTGTGAGAATACCTAGATTCAGCAAGACAATTTGCAGTTGCTCGGTGAGCAATTTGGAAGACGAGCGGAATCTCACGCTCCCATCAGCGTCATGTTGCCAGGCCGAAGTATAAGAAATACCAAGCAAGAATGCACACACTATTCGACACGAAGCATTAAGGATCGAGTCCGGCACTGACTTATTCGAGTCCTCGCGGTTTAGGCACTGAAAAGGCGGAAATAATTGGGACAATTCGGCGCTCGAGACGCTTACTTCGGAGCCGGATACCTGAGCCTGTAGGCCAATTCGAGGGATTAACCGTTTGACTCGCTTTTTCGCGGCCCCGTTGGCAATGGGAACAGTTATAAGCTTATCAAGACGCGACCATCGCTCGCCCGACAGTAGGCCTAGGAAAAAAGAAAAATCTTCATAGGGATCCGCGACTTCACCTGTCGTGGCTGTGCTCCTAAGCATAGTATCGACACAGTCGTGGGGTAATATCGCTTCGTTGCCGAACAGCTGTTGGCCCTTTAGAATTGCCACATAATCGCCCGCTCGTAAGCGATCTGCTCGCTCCCAAACGCGATTACAGCCGTCCGTCCTTTTCAACAGAGGGTGTTCATGGGTAACCTCGATTTGGTATCCTCTTTTAGTGACAACTCTTTTGGTTCTGCACGTGCCTCCGTTGTAAACATGACTGGCGTTTTCTACGCCTCTTAAGCTTGATACTTGTACACCGCATAGACCGTATTGACCCTCCGCCGTTTCAGCGCCTAACCTCTTGATTGGTACAAGCCCTTTTGTAGTCAGTACAAGTGATGCGGCACCTACACATTTACCGGTTCCGGCAGGGCCAATACCAAAAACAATATCGTACCTCCGTATAGCGTCGATATAGGCTTTTTGCGCTAGACTTTTCGGTGTAATTGTGTGCCGGTTCGCAGACACGTATACCGTATCCAAAAAAATGTCTCGCAAATTCGCCGTATGGTCTTGGCTAATTATTCTGACGGCATAATCTACATCGCTGGGATAGACGGGGTATCCTCTTTGTATGAGATCATAGAGCTGCGTCACCACGCGGCCCGCTATATCACGCGAGTCGTCCGGACCTGCTATTATCAGGGAGTTTCCCGACGCCGATATTTTTACTCCGATTGCCGTCTCAATAGCACGCAGGTGTACGTCGTGCTGACCCAGCAGATCGCGTACAAAACGCTGGTTCCCAAAATCAATTTGAGTCTTTTCCGTTTTTCCTTGCTCTGCTTTATCCAAACGGACTCCGTTGTTAATCTTTTCCTACCAGGTCATATACCGTTTCAAGCGCCTCATCTAGACGAGCGGGGTCCTTTCCCCCCGCTTGCGCAAAATCCGCACGGCCCCCGCCGCCCCCACCCACCATCGGTGCTATGGACTTTATTATATCACCGGCATTATAGCTTTCGACCAGGTCATTGCTTACTACCGCCAGGAGTGTGACCTTACTCCCCTTGGACGCACCCAACACTATTACCGCGGGTTGTAATGTATCTCGAAGTCGGTCCGCCATTTCTCTGAGGGCCTTCTGGTCCACACCGTCCACACGGCTCGCTACTACATTTATTCCCTTCACCGTCCGTACACGAGCGGCAATTTCTTCCCTTTGTACACCCGCAAGTTCCCCCTGAATTTGCCCCATCTGCTTTTCCATTTCGCGACTCTGGGCAAGCAACTTTTCAAGCCGCTCAATCGAATCCTCTTCAGAGGCTTTTAAGATGCTTGAAATTTCTTTTAGTCGCTGCTCCCGCTGTCGCATCAAACTTAGGGCGGCCGCACCGGTAACGGCTTCGACGCGCCGCACGCCAGAAGCGACTCCGGCTTCCGCTCTAAATTTAAACAATCCAATATCACCGGTTCTATCAACGTGCGTCCCGCCACAAAGCTCCGTTGAAAAGTCGCCTATGCGTAAGACCCTCACCCTTTCTCCATATTTATCGCCAAAAAAAGCTAAAGCGCCCTGCTTTATAGCGTCTCCGAACAGCATTTCTTCGTCGGTTACGGTAACGTTATCCCGAAGGTGCTGATTAACCAGGTCCTCTATATCTTCGAGTTCTTGACCGTCAACGGGGCTAGTGTGGGTGAAGTCGAACCGAAGCCTATCCGACGTCACCAACGATCCCGCCTGTTGAACATGCATGCCAAGAATATCGCGCAAAGCTGAGTGTAGAACGTGAGTAGCAGAATGATTGGCGGTCACTGAATTCCGCCGGGGTTGATCTATGGAAAGTTGGACGCTATCGCCTCTACTTATAGCTCCGCGCTTTACGCGCCCGCTATGGACAATGACGGACGGTCGTGGCTTACGTGTATCCACAATTTCAATGATGGTCCCATCGGTCTTGGTAATTACTCCGGTGTCACCTACTTGTCCTCCAGATTCTCCATAAAAGGGCGTCTCTTCAGTAACAAGATCAATTACGCTCCCTTCCTTGACCGCTTCGTCGCAAACCGTTCCGTCCACTAAAATTTGCAACACGCGAGACTCACTGTCCGCCCGCTGATAGCCTACGAATTGCGACCGCAGGTCCTTCCACGCTGCTTCTCCCCCCAGATACGTCTGGGCTTTTTGTCCTTTCCGAGCTCGAACACGCTGCGTTTCCATAGCTTCATCGAACGTCTCCTGATCGACGCTGAATCCCTCCGAATTAAGAAAATCTTCTGTCAGATCAAACGGAAAGCCATAGGTGTCATACAATCGAAATGCCGTTTCACCAGGCAACACTCTCACATTCTGTTGACGCAGTTCCGTAATTTCGCCTTCCAGAAGTGCTAATCCTTTGTCTAACGTTTCGGAAAAACGTTTTTCTTCCGTGGTCACGACTTCCTTGAGGTAACTTCGCCGTGTCACCAATTCGGGGTACGGCTTGCCCATGGCTTGAACAACGGCATCAGCGACCTGTGCGAAAAACGGCCCTTCAAAACCCAGTATCCTGCCGTGCCTCAGCGCTCTTCGCATAATGCGTCTTAGAACGTAGCCACGGCCTTCGTTAGTAGGCACAACGCCATCCGCTATAGCGAACGCCGCAGTACGTGCATGGTCGGCAATCACTCTAAAGGAGATATCGAGGTCATCATCGGCTCCATACTTCTTTTTACCCAGGCCTCCGGCAAAATCGATAATGTCTCGCAGCAGATCCGAGTCGTAATTGCCTGTCACATTCTGGAGGACCGAAACAACCCGTTCCAAACCCATACCTGTATCAACATGTGTTTCGGGAAGATCCTCAAGGGACCTATCCTTGTTGCGGTTGTACTGTATGAAAACGAGATTCCAGAGTTCTATGTAACGTGCGCAATCATTGTTCACCCCACACACATGTCCCGTTGTGCTGGCTAACTTGCAGGCCTCGGGTCCGCGGTCTATATGGATCTCGGAGCAAGGGCCGCACGGCCCCGTTTCTCCCATTTCCCAGAAGTTATCCTTCTCTGCGAACCGCACTATTTGGTTCCGGTCAATATCTGTTTGGGTGCGCCAGCATTCAGCCGCTTCGTCGTCGGTGGTATAAACTGTTGCCCAGAGCTTGTCCTTTGGCAGTCCCCACACACCCGTGAGCAACTCCCAGGCCCAACGAATCGCGTCCTTTTTATAATAATCACCAAACGACCAATTCCCGAGCATTTCAAAAAAGGTGTGGTGGTACGTGTCGCGGCCGACTTCCTCTAAATCGTTGTGTTTGCCCGACACGCGCAAACATTTTTGCGAATCGACGACTCGTCGGTTCGTCGGCCGATCGATGCCAAGAAAAATGTTTTTAAATGGCACCATACCGGCATTTGTAAATAGTAGCGTCGGGTCATTTGCGGGTACCAACGATGAACTAGGTACCACAACGTGGTTACGTTCAGCAAAGAACTTCAGAAAACTGGCCCGAATTTCATTTCCAGTCATAAATTCTTGTTCTCTTCGTGCTAGCGCTATAAAATTTCACGCTCATTAACTGCATCCGACGCGATGGCCGCCGAGTATCCTCGCTGCAACAGCAATCGGTACGCGCGCATGCGCGTTTTGGCATCATTAAGATCCATACCTGAAAATCTGTGCTCTATGAGCCGGCGTGCGATGCTGGCATCTTGATCATCCACATTCCCACCTATAGCGATCTCAATTTCTTTCTCTCGAAAGCCTCTCTGCTGTAATTTAGCGCGAACGCCGCGCGGACCAAATCCTCGACGTTGAAATTGATCTGCGAGCCCCGCGGCGAGCTTCTCATCATCCAAAGAGCCTCTGTCCTTCAATTTCTTAACTGTGAAAAGCACGGAAGCAGGGGTGAACCCTTTTCCTTCCAATTTTTCACTGAGACGTGCCTCACTGTAGTCACCGCGGGCCAGTAAACGGTAAGCATAATCGATGGGCGAGGCTCCTTTTTTATGAGAAATTGGCGTTCACTCCTAATTGTCTAACTACATGAAGCGACAACTACCCGTCATTAGCTGCCTCTTCCTGTTCAGCTTCTTCCGAAGGAACGGCTCCAAGACCAAACTTCTCTCGTACCTGTCGTTCTATAATATCGGCCGTGCCAACATTTTCTTTAAGGAACTCTTTAGCATTCTCTCTTCCCTGCCCTATTCTGTCTCCAGAAAAGGAGTACCACGCACCGGCCTTCTCTACGATATTATGGTCCACGCCAATATCAATCAACTCTCCCTCTTTGGAAATCCCGATGCCATACAAAATGTCGAATTCCGCTTGTTTGAAGGGAGGGGCAACCTTATTTTTAACGACCTTAACTCGCGTGTGATTCCCTACAACTTGATCACCTTGCTTCACCGCTCCCGTCCTTCGAATGTCCATTCGAACTGATGCATAGAACTTCAGTGCGTTTCCACCGGTTGTGGTTTCCGGGCTACCGAACATGACCCCAATTTTCATGCGAATCTGATTAATGAAAATGACCAACGTTCGGGAGCGAGAAATCGTGCTAACGAGCTTCCGTAGAGCCTGAGACATCAAACGCGCCTGCAGTCCCATCTGAGGCTCTCCCATATCTCCTTCAAGTTCTGAGCGAGGCACGAGAGCGGCAACGGAGTCCACCACTATCACATCCAAGGCTCCGCTTCGTACAAGCGTGTCAGTAATTTCCAAGGCCTGTTCACCATGATCGGGCTGTGACACCAGTATCTCGTCTACTTTAACACCCAGTTTACCCGCGTAACTCATGTCAAGTGCATGTTCGGCATCTATAAATGCGCAAGCACCACCACCCTTTTGGGCTTCCGCTACAACATGCAGCGCCAGTGTCGTCTTTCCAGACGATTCAGGCCCATAAATTTCAACGACCCGCCCGCGAGGCAGTCCCCCGATACCGAGTGCCAGATCCAAGCCGAGAGAACCCGTCGAAATAGAGGGAATCTCGCCAGCTATGGCGTCCTCCCCGAGCTTCATTATAGCGCCCTTACCGAACTGCTTTTCTATCTGACTGACCGCGAGATCGAGTGCGTTTTCTCGGTCCTTTTCTTCTCCCATTCAATTGCTCCTTAATCGAACTCCACCATTTTCGAATGCCAAAAGCCCGTGACTCTGTAGAGCGTTCTAGTTCCGTATCCTATCGTATGGAATAAGTAACATTGCGGGAAACTTGGCAACAATCTCTCCCAGACCTCCTAGTCTACAAACGATCGGCAAGAAGGACTCGGCATTCCACATATTCGCTATTTATTCGCCACACTCCGATCCAGAGTAACTTCCGCTTCCGCGGGAATCAACGGGGTAAAGTCACTATTCCCTCATAAACCCCGATTCGACAATAGGCATCTGAAGTAATGCACGGCGTAACCAATCAAGCGAAAGTTGAGAAGCTATTATCTTAACCCTTTCCGAGTCACTCCATAAATTATACTCGCGGGACACAATACCGTCTTCCGTACAAAGCGCCAAACAGATTGTTCCGGTCCGTTTGCCCTCGGTTACCGCCTCTGGACCGGTTATTCCAATCACTGCCAGGCCGACGTCTGTCTGCATAAGCTTCCTTATACCGTCGGCCATTTCTTTAGCCACTTCTTCACTGACTTGCCCATGTCTGCTAATCGTATCAGGCTTCAGGCCCAATAACCGCTTTTGTGGCTCATCGAAATGAGGAACCAAACTGCCTCTAAAGTAGCTCGAGCTTCCGGACACGTTTGTTAGGCGGTGGCTCAGCAAGCCACCCGTGCACGCGTCCGCGAGGCTCACTGTTTTGCCCTGTTCAGAGAATAGTTCTCCAACCACGTCTTCCATCCTCGTATCACCCTCGCCGTACAAGTAAGGTCCAATTTTTTTCCTTAGGCGTCCGGCCAATACCTCAACTTTGTGGGTCACCTCATCTGCCGTTCCTCGAACGGTCACACGCACTGATATCTGGGGAAAGCTCGCCCGAAATGCTACCTTTCCCTCCTCCTCCGAGATGGTCCCGGACACCAATTCGTCCAGTCCCGATTCACTTATACCAAACGTCTGAAACGTGTTTGTTAGAAATACCTGGTCACCGCCGTGTACTTCTTCAATCCACGGGATAACACTTTCATTCATCATAGGTTTCATCTCGCGGGGCACACCGGGCAGAATAATCAAATACTTTGGCCCAGTAGGTGTTCTGAGGGCTACCCTGTAACCGGGTGCGGTTCCAAGATGATTGGGAATAATACTGGCTCCTTTGGGGAATTTCGCTTGTTTGAGATTATTTTCCGGCATTGATCGGTTGAGTGACGCAAAAATACGCCTTATATTTTCAGCGACTTCCTCGGAAAAAATTAAATCTACGCCGGCTACCTCCGCCACTAATTCCGTGGTCAGGTCGTCTGCGGTCGGCCCTATCCCTCCGGTCGAGATAATTACGTCCGCTTGTGTCATGGCGGCCTTCCATGCCCAGACGATACGGGATTTCACATCACCTACTGTAATAACGGACGCTACTTCCAGACCGGCCTCGACCATTTTATTTGCTATGTAGTTCGCGTTCGTATCAATCACTTTGCCGCTTGTGATTTCGTCTCCCGTACTTAAAATGGCCGCCCGTTCTAGCATCCTGGTACTCCTTAACAAAAGATTAAAATGTTTTTCTCTGAAACTGGACGATACCAGGAATTACGGTTAGTCCTGAAGAAAGAAAATTGTAAGATTACCCTATATTACGCTCGAGACTTTTCTCCAATTCCGGCCGGAAATCTGGGTGCGCTATAGCGACCAGGGATTCCGCGCGGGCCCGAAGATCCTTGCCTTTCATTCGGGCAATTCCATATTCGGTGACAATGTAGTCAGTGCAGAAACGGGGTGTTGTAACTACCGACCCGACAGACAACCCCGAGACGATCTTTGTGCGCCTACCATCTTCCGTTGTAGACGGTAGCGCAATAATAGATACACCATCTTCTGCTAAAGCCGCCGCCTCAACGTAATCTAGGCTTCCGCCGACTCCGCTAATCTGAACCGGCCCAATTGTTTCGCCGTTACTCTGGCCCTGCAAATCTATCTCCACCGCGGAGTTTATTGAGACGAATCTGGGCAACTTTGCGAGTTCTATAACGTTATGGGTAACATCAACGGTAGCCATCTGAACAAGAGGAGTTTCTCCACAAAAATCGAAAAACTCTTGGTCCCCGGCCAACTCTCCCGTTATTATTTTGGGCGTATGCTTGACGCCGTCCAAAAATGAAATTAGGCCGCTCGAGAGCATGCCGGAGTACAGGTTAACACCCTTCTTTTCAGAAAGTCTGCCCAATACGGCATCAGGCACCGACCCCACACCGAGTTGAACCCACGCAAGGTCCGGCACTAATTCCAAAACGTAATCGACAATACGAGCGTCTCGCTCGCTTTGGTGAGGAGAGCCATAACTTCCTAGCGGTTCTTCTGATTCTACAGCAACGTCAATATCCTCAACCGCGACACGGCTATTGCCGTGGGTGAATGGCATATGCGAATTGATCTCTGCAATCACAGTTTTGCCGCTTCTGATAAAATCCTGATAGATACTCACCGAAATGCCCAAGCTCACCATCCCGTCCTGATCGGGCGGCGAAACCTGTGCGACAACCACATCAGGCTTAATAATACCGTTCTTATTCACGATGCTAGTAATTTCGCTGAACCTCATAGGTACAAACCCAACTTTTTGAGGATCGTTCTCTTTGAATAGCCGCCGCAATTGTGGCGCCGCCTGCCAAGTTACATACCTAAAATTTACACCTAGTCCCTTATCCAAAAAAGGATATCCACCAAAGGCCAACCCGGAATATACCGTCAAATTTTGGAAGCGTTCAATTTCTTCTTGGAAGGCGGTATAAAATACAGTCGGCTCTACACAACTGTGCGGAAAAATTACAATGCTACCGTCGGGTATGGCCTTCACGGCCTCATTCGCGCTCATTATTTTCATATTTCAATCTGCTCCTGCCTCAGTGGGTTTTCGGTATCACTCAGGGAAGAATTTCGTATTTGATCCCCTCGCCCTTTTGCATTTTCCCAAACGCCCTTTCTATTTGCTCTAACTTGTAGCTACCACTGACGAGGTGCTCAGTCGGCATCTCGCCGGACTCTATGAACTCCACCGCTTTCGCTACGGCAGCCGGATTAAAATGGAACGGGCTCACCATCTGCACCTGGTCATAGTGGAGTCTTGTAGCGTCAAAGGACACTTTTGTACCGGGCGGGCACCCGCCAAAGAGGATAACTTGACCGCCAGGTCTTGCGAGGAAGAGGGATTCCTCCCAAACCGCCGGCCGGGCCGTACACTCAATTACCAGGTCTGCACCTTTGCCGCCCGTGGCCTCCCATACCTCTTCACGAGATTCCTCGGCCGGTCGGTCAATAATTCGTGGTGTCCCCAACCTCTTGGCAACGGCTGCCCGATGAGGGTTTTTCGCTATCAACGATACATCGTGGACGCCCATGACCCGCAGGACCATCAGGTGCAGGAGTCCGAAACCGCCCGCCCCGATTATCACGACCTTCTTCTCTGGATTGAGCGCTACTCTGCCCAGCCCATACACAACACAAGAAATAGGTTCAAGCATCGCAGCCTTGACAAACGGTAGCCAACGAGGTTTCAAAAACATGTTGGTCCGGACCACACGGTGAGGCAAAAT
>CAYWPF010000120.1:0-66471 GCA_964460065.1 uncultured Enterobacteriaceae bacterium | reverse complement strand
CGTACAGGTTGTTATGCGGCTCGCAACCTCGCCCGCCTCGGCCCCTCCCATGCCATCCGACAATATGTATAGGCCGCGGAAATGATCCCCATCGATTCCGGAAGCGCCTCTCTCTTCCATTAGGATAGCGTCCTCATTGTGCTCACGAACCAACCCGACATCCGAAATACCGGCCGACAGAACGGTCGCGTCTTTTTGCGTGGACAATAATGCTTCTTTTAACTCGTCGAGCGATTGGTACCGGTTCTCCGGGTGGAACTGCAACGCCCTCCGCAAAACAGACTCTAACCCTCGCGAAACGACCTTGTGGGGATAAAACACGGGGTCCTCAGGCTCGACGGCCCAACCCTCGACGGCCAATCGCTGGCCCACTAGAAGCGAATACAGGCACGCGCCAACAGCGAAAACATCCACAGCTGGAGACAAAGTTTCCGCCTTATAAGACTCTGGCGCCACGTACCCGTCGGTTACAGACGGATACTTCATACGTTCGTCGGACAACCTAAGCGCAGAGAATTCGGAAATGTGCAACCGACCGTCTTCGTCCAAGATAATATTCTCGGGCGGCACCTCCACGCAAAAAATACGGTTGCGGTGCAAAATGGCAATCGCTTGGCAAAGCTGCATTCCCCATCCGATCAAATGCCGCTCGAGGGTTTTACCTTTACAGCGGCTCAGCGATATTCCGGATTGCCAAGGCCGCACAGCGTACGTCCGCTCCTTCACTAAAAACCGTTCACTCGTCAGCAGCAAGGCAGGATGTTCCACGCCTTTAACCTGCTCGGCCAGCTGAGTCGAACTCGCCACTCCATCGTCATCCAGGCCTTCGCGATCTAGAAGCCGCTCCGAGATTAGGACCGCCCGGCCTTCTTCCCTGAGTGCATGGGCCTGATAACGATTTTCCGCTCCCTTTACGACTACGGAATCAATACAATATCTACCGTCAAGTACCACCCCTGGTTCCAACGGTTTCAACACTGGGGAAACCACGTCGTCAGAAAGGTGTTCAAGGGAGGCACCGCAGGAGCTGCAAAATATTTCTTTGGTGGGATTGACTTCGTCACAATCCGAGCAAGCTATAGTATCTCCGGCAGGAGCCGGCTCCATAATGTGAGACACAGACCCCATGAATCACCATTATTCTTTTCAAACCCGATCATGTTTCGAAGGGGTAGGACACGACCGTTTACGAGGAAACCGAAATCTTCAAAAAAGTCTTGCCGATAATGATCTCGTCACCGTCCTCAAGTTCTACTGGAGCACCCGGCTCCAATCGTTCTCCTCTATTCACAAATGTGCCATTCATGCTGCCGATGTCTTCTATGGTAATTTGCCTGCTATACTTGATGAGCGCATGCTTGCGCGAAATGCGAGCTTCGGGATCGTCGTTTTCCATGTCGACCTCCGGGAACGATCCCGAATCGGGATCCCATCGTCCAACCACGTTATCACCAGCTTGCAACGCAAACACCTTCCCGATCGTGCCGCCCCTAGTGATAGTGAGCGTCGCCGCACCGTCAGCCTCCTGCTCTAGTTCCGCCGGCGCTTCCGTGACCTCGTCCGCCACTGCAGACACTTCATCGACGGATGAATCCGTATCGGTGCTCAGCTCTTCTTGTTGGTCCTCTGAAGCTTCGGGCTCAACGCCCGCCGTCTCTTCAATCTCCTCGACTGGTACGGTGGACTCTTCTTTCGCCGCGTTTGGGGTATCGCTTCCATCAGCCGAGCCGTCCGCATCCACGGCCTCTAACTTCGCCCCGCAGCTATCGCAATACTCCAGCCCGTCCATATTCTCTTCGTTACATTCCGCACAACGAATCATTCGTGTATCTCCTTCCTACCAAGCCCGTGTATAACCCAGACGAGATAGTTTCTAATCTTGAAGAGCGCCCTTAACGCTATCCGGGTCTAGCAACTGGGTTTTCCGCAGCGTTGCTTGAGCATTGAGCAACTGAGTTTTCGCAGCACCGCCCGCAAGACTTTGCGTCTTTTTCATTTCGGTTTGAAGACCTTCCAGAGCCTGCGTGGCCTTCGAGTTGCCGAGGCGCTGAGTACCAACAATAGCGTTGCCCAGCAGCCGTGTAGCCTTGTCCGTATCACCCAATGCCATTGCCGCCTCCGCTTGCGCCTGGAGTTTCGCAATACTAACCTGGTCCACCAGGTTCATCACGTAACCATTCGCCTTGCCGATTGCGGCTCTATCTAGGGTATAATTAACAATCACATCCAGACTCTCAGATTGGTTCTTCGCCTCTGGTGTATCATAATAGAAGTTGGCTCTTCCAAGCCTGACCCTTCCAGGCCGTCTCGGCGGAAGGACCAAGACAGAGAGGGCCGAACTGGGGGTCCCGGCCTCAATATCTCCCAACGGCAACGAAAGGAGCCGGTCGGCCGCAGGCTGAACGTCCTTTAATTCATAAATTTGTGGACTGGCGCGAAACGCCTCTTTTACCTGAACTCCGGCGCTTAGTTGTACATCGATCCTCGCATTGGTCAGGGCAACGTTTCGTAACCCTTCCAATTCGCTCGAAAACAGTCCGGGTATCGATGCTGGAGCGTCAATGAAGTGATAATTGGCACCACTTGTTTCAGCAACTTCCATTAAGAGTTTTTCATTGAATTCCAAGCCAACACCCAATGTGCTGAAAGAGATTCTATCCCCGTGCTTCCGTGCCAAGTCAAGGCATCTTCGTTCTTCGTAGGTCTGTCCATCTGTCAATAACAGCAACCTATTCAACCGATCAGGCGAATAATGCTTCTCGACCTCGGCAATTCCGGCCTCCATGCCGAGGGCCATCTGTGTTCCTCCCCCAATTTCGAGAAGATCTAAATCGTCGATCGAACGCTTGACACCGGATTTATCTGCCGCAACGCGATCCGCCGTAGCGGCTACCTCGGCAGAATCTGCAAAAGCGATCACCGCGGCTTTGTCGTCGGGACCTAAATTATCAACTAAGTACTTTACAGCCTCTATGACGTAATCTAGTCGCTGTTCGTCATACATTGAACCACTTCGATCCAACACTATGCCAAGGTTCAAGGGCAACCGGGCCCCGCCACCCTGCGGTTTCGTTTCGAGCAGCAAATATAGGATAAAATTCTCCGCACTGCTGAGCACGGCACTACGGCTAGTTAAGGCTTGAAAACCTACGGCACCTGACACACGGGACTCCTTTGTTAATCAGGAAATAGTAAAATTTTATCTCACGTTTTCCTTTTAGGGGCAATACAATGAAAGAAACAACTATTGTACGCTAATCGTTCTTGGGCTTTCGAAATTTGTCATGACAGTTCTTGCAGGTCGCAAAGAGCTTTTTCGCATGTGCCCCAACCAATCCGGCATCTGACGCTTGAGCAGCCACGGCCACACCGTCCGCATGTTGGATTAATGCTTCAAGCGAAGCTGAAAATTCGTCCCAATTGTTCCATATCGCGGCCTTCGCCCGCGATGATTCTAGGTTACCTTCAGTTTTAAAAAGTCGCCCGGCGTGTACTCCATGTATCGCTATAGCCGCAGCATTAACCCGGGCAGCAGATAAGTCTCCCGCATCTATCTTACTTTTTAACTCTTTGGTATTCGCCCCCACATTTTCCATCAGATAATTCCGAAAGGATACAACGTCCTCTATATCTGGAATATGAGCGGGATGATTTTCATGTGCGAAAACCATCGGAGAGGTGACCAGGACGGCCCCCGAAAAAAAGGACAAAAAAACAGTCTTCGCTCGCATAAAATTTCTCCCCGTGTCCTAGCACCAGTTTGTACACACCAAATTCTCCCCTCCCCCTCAATCGAGAGGCAGTGTCTGGTCCCTTCTCACCTTATCATCGCCGTTCAACGACTTGAGGTAACCTGCAATAGCATATAAGTCCCTGTCGTTCATTCGGTTGTACCCTCTGCCGTGAGCGCCGTCTATTACGAGAGCCATCAGGCCCTGAACATTGTCGAAATTGGGCAAGTACCCGGTCCGCAACAGCTCCACTATCTCACCGAGTGTCCAACGACCTATTCCGGCAATCTCATCGGCTGTAATGTCCCCTGTCGGTTCTCCATCTATCCCGTCTCTATTACCTTTCAGATACTCAGCAACGCGCAGACTCCCCCACAATGTGCGCGGTGTATGACACTCCGTACAGTGAGCGACATGATCGGTCAGGTACCGGCCCCTAGACCACTGAGTATTTGAACTGTAACTATCCTCGCGATCCTCGCTATTTGCCGGACGAAAGAAGACCCATCGCCACAACCACATAATTGTGTCCTGAAAAGGGATACCCACTTCATGCGGTACGTTCTTCTGAGCTACTGCCGGGACGCTACGGAGGTAGGCAACTAGGGCTTCAGCATCGGCGTCTGTCATTCCGCTAAATGCCGGGTACGGCATAGCAGGACTTAACGCTCTCCCACCAGGTCCAACACCCGATCGCAAAGCATCGACAATTTGTCTGTCGGTCCAATCTCCTATTCCGTGCACCGGGTCAGGCGTGATGTTAGTCCCGTAGAATGTACCGAATGCCGTCGTCAACGGACGGCCACCGGCGTTCAGTTCGCCTCCGGTACTGGTATGACACCCGCATCCGCCCGCGGACGCAAAAAGGTACTCTCCTTTGGCGATCAATTCCTCATCTGCGGCGTGTGAAAAGGTGTCTCGCCAGAACAGAAGAAGAATAGTTATACTCACGACTGAAAGGATGCGTAATATTACCTGTGTAGCGATGGCAAACTGCATTTCGTCAATCACAAACGAAAAGAGCATTTGTAGCAACAGGCGCCAATGCTCGTTGTCGGTATGCCCAATCCTTCGTCCGACATCCAAGCCTACGCGTTTCCGGGAACCTAGCCCACCCGCTTCCCCTTTGACGGGTCCGCCCAGTCTGGTAATCTCCGCAAATGCGCCCACTCGGCCTCAGCGTTAGTATTTGTGGATTTCTTGTCCTGGGAATTTCCGCCAGTCTCTACCTCTTCTCTTCTATTGGAGAATTGTCCTTGTACAACAACTGGGGATACAGGGTGTACGCCGGCTTTGAGAGTGCTGCGGGTTTGACGCCCGGAGCTCCAGTAGAGATAGCAGGGGTTCGGGTAGGTAGAGTTGATTCCATCGATCTAGAGGGAAAGCGTGCGCGAGTTACACTTACCATACGCGATAATGTTCAAATTCAAGAGGACGCTATAGCATCAATTCAGACAAAAGGCCTTCTAGGAGGACCCTACCTTCTCATTTCTCTTGGCGGCTCCGATCAGCTGGTTGGTCCCGAGGGCACACTACGGGAGACCATATCTCCTATTGACCTTCCCGGCCTTATGTCCGCGTTTATTGAGAATCGGAACGAATCTAACGGGCTCGTGACCCAATAGTGTTCCTGGTCGCGTGGGCGCTACCCCGTAGGTGAACCATCACGCCGGACGCCTATCCCTTCTTTTACGCGTGTACGCCGCCGGTTTCATACGAACTCGACCGCAACGCTGACACTGCCATTTCTCCTTTTTGTGTGGTCGATGTGATGACACCCTCATTTTAATCCTGCATTTCTTACAGAACATATCAACATAGCGTTTAGCAGCTTATACATTCTACTCAAGACCAGGGCTTGCCTGTTGAGACGAACAGCGGTAAGGGAAATCCTATACGTGTAAGGAGAGGGACGAGGGTAAAACCTCGCTTGAGGAGCAGACACCAATGTTAGAACCGTACCGAGTGCTAGACCTCACGACAGAGAGGGGTCTTTTGTGTGGCCAAATTCTAGCTGATCTAGGCGCAGATGTCATAAAAGTAGAACCTCCGGGTGGTGCTTCGGCACGAAAACTCGGGCCATTCTACCAAGACAAACCGAGCCCAGAGAATTCGCTATATTGGTGGGCATACAACAGGAACAAACGCGGCATTACGTTAGACCTGGAACAGGCTAAAGGCCAGCAGGTACTCCGTGAGTTGGTGAAAACCTCCAAATTCTTCATCGAATCAGATAATCCAGGTACTTTAGAAAAATACGGACTCAGCTATGAAGAACTCGCAACCATAAACCCAGAGCTAATCTACATATCCATTACCCCATTCGGTCAAGACGGGCCCAAGGCATCATATGCGGACAGTGATTTAGTTATTTTAGCATGCAGCGGGCCTCTGGTTATCACGGGCGACGAAGACCGGCCACCCGTTCGCCTTAGCGTGCCGCAAGGGTATCTTCACGCGAGCGCAGCTGCTGCTCCAGCGGCACTGATTGCCCTACACGAATCTCATCGTTCCAGGAAAGGGCAGCATATCGATATCTCTGCCCAACAAGCCGCCGCGCAGGCGACACAGTCGACCATTCTTTCCTCCCCGCTCAACGACGCAGAAACAAGACGTATGGCCGGCGGCGCCAAGATGGGCCCGCTAAACATCCGCTTGTTGTGGCCGGCGAAGGATGGAAATGTCTCCATCGCATATCTGTTCGGCTCGGCGTTCGCCCACTTTACTAAACGTCTGATGGACTGGATCTACGAAGAAGGTTTCTGCGGGAAAGATGTACAACAGATGGACTGGATCGGAATGGGCGGCCTTTTGTTTTCCGGTGACAAAAAGACACTCGCCGACTATGAACAGCTCAAAGAGATAGTTGAGCGTTTTACTCTTACAAAGACCAAAGAAGAACTGTTTCAAGAGGCTCTCGACCGAGGTCTTCTGGTGGCTCCGGTAACAACTATCAGTGAAGTCGTGCAGAGCGAACAGTTGGAATCTCGTGAATATTGGACGCCTGTCCAACACACGCAGACCGGCAAATCTTTTTCGTACCCGGGCCCGTTTGCCAAGTTTAGCGCGGCCCCAATAGCCTACAAGCGCGCCTCTCCCCAGATAGGAGAACACAACGCTGAAGTCTACAAAGAACTGGGCCTGGTATCAGGAGAGCTTTTGGAACTTCGAAAACAACAAGTCATATAAATGAGTGCAATCGAGGGAGGTTATGTATGAGCAGCAATACTCACGAGCCCGAAGATAACACACTGCCACTTTCCGGGGTAAAAGTCTTAGACTTCATGTGGGCTATGGCTGGCCCCGGTTCCACGCGCATACTCGCCGACTACGGGGCTACTGTCGTTCGAGTCGAATCCACTACCAGGTTCGATGCGGTTCGTATGGTCGGGCCTTTCCAGAATACCCAGCCCGGTCCTAATAATTCAGGGCTCTTCAACAACATGAACACAGGGAAGTTGCCGATAACCCTGAACCTTTCTAAGGGTGATGCCAGAGATGTGATTCTTGACCTAGTGAAATGGGCGGACGTCGTGACCGAGTCCTTTTCCCCAAAAGCTATGCGCGAGTGGGGCTTTGACTACGATTCGTTGAAACAGATTAAGCCAGAAATAATCATGCTGAGTACGTGCCTGATGGGTCAGACTGGCCCTCACTCTCATTTTGCAGGCTTCGGCAATCTCGCGGCTGCAGTCTCCGGATTTTTCGACCCCACGGGATGGCCTGACCGGGAACCGGCCGGCCCGTTCGGAGCGTACACTGACTACATCGCCCCTTGGTATAACGCCGCAGCGATTCTCGCAGCACTAGAACATAAGCACCAAACCGGAGATGGCCAACACATTGACCTTGCCCAGGCCGAAGCTTCCTTACATTTTTTGGCGCCGTTCCTTCTCGACCAAACAGTGAACGGGAGGACACAAAGTAGGAACGGGAACCGTGATCTCAACTACGCGCCACATGGCGTCTATCAGTCGAGCGGTGAAGACCGTTGGATAGCCATCGGGATCGAGACGGATGACCAATGGCGGCACCTCTGCGAAGCGATTGCCAGGCCTGATTTGGGTAAAGACGAGCGTTTCGCCAAAGTGGAGGGGCGACGAGTGCACCAGGACGAACTCGACGATGCAATCAGCGCCTGGACTCGCCAACACGACCCGCACGAGGCCGAGGAACGGTTACAATCACAGAGTGTCCCAGCAAGCGCCGTTGAAACAATGAACGAACTTTATGAGGACCGGCAACTGAAACACCGCGATCATTTTGTTGAGCTCGATCACCCGGATTTCGGAAAGACGACCGTCGAAGGGTCCCGTTTCAAATTTTCTCGGACGCCGGCACAGATTACTGGGTCAGCGCCAACCCTCGGGAGAGAAAACCAGAATGTATTGGAAAATATCTTGGGCTACAACGAAGAGAAGATAACGCAGCTGGTTGTCGCGGAGGTGTTGGAATAATCTTCTGCTCTCGATTTTACTTTATCTCCAGCAATAGATTACACGTACCTACGTTCGAAACATTCTTTATGGGTATGGAGGCGGCGGGAATTGAACCCGCGTCCGAGAGTAGTCTACTCAAGGCGTCTACATTGCGTAGCTCATAATTTAATCTCGTCCTATGGACTCCTACGAGCAAGATTCCAACGGACCAGCTAAGGAAAAGTTTCGGCCAGTGGCCCCTCAGCACGACGCCAAGCCTATCCCGATTTATATCGCCTTATTCGATCCTACGGGCTCGGACCGATAAGACGCAAGCTGCACTAGGCAGCTAGAGCGTAATCAAAATCATCTGCAGTTAAATAGCAGCCTGTCCGTTTAACGGGCGGGACAGCACCCCGGCATGCAACCCTGGCTTTCTAGCCCACGTCGAAACCAGATCGCCCCCTTTCATCAATACTACGCTAACCGCGTCGTTGGTTCATCGCCCGTTCCACATCGCGCTTCATTTCGCGTTCACGAATTGCCGCTCTTTTGTCGTACGTGCGTTTACCCTTGGCTAAAGCCAGCTCAACCTTAACGCGACCTTTCCTAAAGTATAACTGCAAAGGAACAAGGGTCAACCCTTGTTCCCGGGTCTTGCCCATTAGCCGCATGACTTCCCGCTTATGTAACAAGAGCTTCCTTCTACGGTTAGGGTCCGGTTTGAAATAATAGGCCGGTTTGTAGTCGCTTATGTGGGCATTCACCAGATACGCCTCACCGTGGTCGATTCGGCCGTAACTATCTTTCAGATTCGCCCTACCGTCCCGTAAGGACTTAACCTCACTACCCTTCAAGACTATCCCAGCTTCTATTGTCTCGTTTATGACATAGTTATAGCGTGCTTTTTTGTTGGTACAGATAATCCTTTCGCCAACTTTTTGCTTAGACATACGAGAACACCCTACACGGACGGGCCTGCCAAAGAACAGGCCCTTTTGCACTCTACACGTGACGCCTTTGCCTCGGTATTTTACGTTACCAAACAGTTGTCTATCAGGCGAACATCTCCGATCCAAACTGCGATTGCTAAGCGAGTCGGACTGGACACTTGGTCAACGTCCAGTAGCGTCCTAGGGTCGCAGAGGGATACATATTCAATCTTTAGAAGCTTATCAGCTTCTAATGTATGCCGAACACAAGCGAGCAAGGCCCCGGCCTCCCGCTGCCCCTGAGCGGCGAGCTGCTGTGCCGCTGACAGAGCTGCGAAAATACGGAGACTCGATTGTCTTTGCGCTTCGCTCAGACGTGCGTTCCTTGAACTCATTGCTAGTCCGTCCTGTTCCCGCACGGTCGGCATAACCACAATCTCAACGTCGAAATTCAAGTCTTCGACCATCCGGCGAATAACCGTACATTGCTGAAAGTCCTTCTCCCCAAAAACAGCATAGTGCGGTTTGACCATATTGAACAACTTCGCGACAACTGTCGTCACTCCTTTGAAGTGGCCGGGCCGTACCGCACCGCATAACGGTTTTGCTGTTTCGGAGACCTCTACGCTGGATTCGAACCCGATAGGGTAGATATCTTTTGCGCTAGGCATGAACAGGACCTGTGTCCCTAGGTCTTTCAATAAGCGAATATCTTTTTCCTTATCGTGTGGATACCCGTCGTAGTCCGACGACTGATTGAACTGCATCGGATTGACGAAAATCGAAACGACGACATGTGTGCCAACTTCACGAGCCCGCCGCACTAAACTCAAATGCCCTTCGTGCAGGAATCCCATAGTCGGCACAAACGCCACTGTTTGGCCCGCGCGCCTCCGCTCATCCGACCACCGCTGCATCTCGGCCACCGTCTCTATCGTCTTCACTAAATTTATCCCTCAGCCTTCCGTACCTTCAATGAAAAGAGTGTTCCTCCGCCGGGAACACTTCTCCCTGCACATCCTTAATGTAAGCACTGACCGCATCAGAGATTATCGCCTTAAGATCGGCATATCGCTTCACAAATTTCGGAGAGAACTCATCAGACAGCCCCAACAGATCATGCATCACCAAAATTTGACCATCACAGTGTCGGCCGGCGCCTATGCCGATTGTGGGTATAGGTAACAATTCAGTAATCTCCCCCGCTAAGTCCAAAGGAACACCCTCTAATACTACGGCAAAGGCTCCTGCATTCGTGACGGCCTCCGCATCCTCGATCAGCCTGTCACGCGCTCCTGGTTCATGTCCTGCCTTCTTACCTTGCACTTTAAAACCGCCCATTCGGTGTACGGACTGCGGTGTCAATCCTATATGTGCCATGACGGGAATATCCACGTTTACTATGGCCCTAATCACACGCGCAATGTTGACACCACCTTCCAGCTTTACCGCCTGGGCTCCGCCCTCTTTCAACAGGCGACCAGCGTTGGAAATTGCGTCACAAATTCCCGCTTGATACGACAAGAAAGGCATATCACCAACGACAAGCGCTCTCGGTCCCGCCCTCGAAACTAGTCTGGTGTGGTACACCATTTCATCCATCGACACGGGCAATGTGGTCTCCGCTCCCTGGACCGTCGTACCTAAAGAATCTCCCACCAACAGGAAATCGATGCCGCACTGATCTAGAATGCGTGCGAACGGATAGTCGTAGGCGGTAAGCGCTGTAATTTTTTGCCCTGAATTCTTGAGCTTTTGCAGCTCCAGAACGGACACCTTCTTCGTACGATCGCGCATATCTTCCCCCCTCACTATAACTACAAATGCTCGGAGGATGCTCTGGACGCGGAGCGCAGTCAGCGGGGACAGGGGCACGGTCGTCTATTTCTCAACATTGCCCCATCAATGCTCCGTCTTGGTCCTAAACATCAGATCCAAGCGGTTTATCTCATTCTATAAAGCAGAGAGCGCACATTTCGGGTCGGCAGTTTAACCGCCCAAGTCTTTAGCAACGGAACTGCTTTACAGAGCGTCAGACCATGGGCGTGCTGATAGCACATAAGTTCGAATATTGTCTAGTATCTTCGGTATTTTTCTTTCAACCGACCTATCTTCTTGCTACACTTAAAGCATGACACGTCAGCGTCCGCCGGGCCAAATCGGCCAGTACTTATTTGTCGGCATCCCGCAGCCCCAACTAGATAGTACGACTAAGGAAAAACTTCTCGACCTGCGACCCGGCGGAGTTATTTTGTTCGAAAGGAATTACAAGGATCCCGACGCCCTCCGAGCTCTCTGTGCGGACCTTCGCGGACTTCGTGCGGAAGATTCCTTGTGGATCGCGATTGACCATGAGGGCGGCCGAGTCGATCGGCTCTCTACTCCGTTTACCCATTTCCCCGCTGCGCGCGCTGTCGGGCGTACAGAAGATGTCCAATTGGCATACAGCGTCGGTAAAGCCCTTGGAAAAGAACTACATTGGGCCGGAATAGACATAGATTTCGCACCTGTCCTCGACGTGCTAACTGGCGCACACAATACCGTTATAGGCGACCGCGCATTCGGCACTGATCCGGCTAAAGTAGCGGCCTTCGGGGTCGCAGTGGCTATGGGCCTACACGACGCCGGTTTACTGCCCTGTGGAAAGCACTTTCCCGGCCACGGTGCAACAAATGTCGACTCACACCTCGACTTGCCTCACGATCATAGAGAGAGAGACGTCCTCATGAAGACTGATATTCCACCATTCAAAGCAGCGATCGACGAGGGAATCGAGTTACTCATGACGGCGCACGTGGAATACACTTCTCTAGACGCTAATCGTCCCGCGTCTCTTTCTTCGTCAATTATGAACAATCTGCTCCGGCGCGAATTAGGTTACACCGGTGTGATCATATCCGACGACCTGGAGATGGGAGCAATCATCAACTACTCCTCGCCAGAACAGGCCGCGGTTGAAGCACTTGTCTCAGGCGCCGATATGCTTCTTGTATGTCAGAACTTAGACCAGGCCATAAGCGTTCGAAACGCCTGCCACGAGGCTGTCAACCGAAACGTGATACCACTCAGCGGCCTTCGTACCTCGCAAGAACGAATTTACCGTATCAAGAATAAACGCCGCAAGGTGGAAACAGACTGGGAACCCGGAAACACAGACCATAAGAGACTCGCTCAGGATGTGGAGCGCCGTTTCATTCCTCCGCCTCCCGGCGGCTAGGAGAGTCCCATTATACGCGGTAGGGATTTCGAAAAAGGTGCCCTCGCAATTCCATTTTCTGTAATGATCGCCGTGACAAGGTTACTCGGCGTCACATCGAATGCTGGATGCTCGACACAAACATCCGAGGGGGCAATCCTATGCCCCGCGAGATGCGTAATTTCTTCGGCAGCGCGTTGTTCGATTGCTATCTCTTCACCCGAGGCACAGTCCATGTCTATCGACGTCGTAGGCGCCGCAACATAAAACGGCACGCCATGCCGCGCGGCTAGTACGGCGGAGGTGTATGTCCCAATCTTGTTCGCGACATCGCCATTCGCCGCGGTCCTATCCGTCCCAACAACGACGCAGTCAACCTCACCTTTCTGCATAAAATACCCGATCATATTGTCCGTAATCAACGTCATGGGAATTTGTTCCTGTTTCAGCTCCCAAGCTGTCAAACGAGACCCTTGCAGGTATGGACGTGTTTCCGGCACCCAAACAGACACGCGGTTACGCCTTCTCGCCGCGGCCCTGATAATACCCAGAGCTGTTCCGTATCCTGCCGTAGCCAACGCACCTGCATTGCAATGGGTTAAAATCCTTGCACCCTCCGGTATCAAAGTCTCCCCGTAGCGCCCCAAGGATCTATTCGTGCGAAGGTCCTCTTTGTAGATCTTGAGAGCCTCTCTTTCCAGCGCACTCAACACAAACTCCCGCCCCCGCGGCCGGGCTTTTTCGAAACTCGCACGCATGCGATTAACGGCCCAGAAAAGGTTCACGGCGGTCGGGCGTGTTCCTTCAAACACTTTGCACAGACGGTCAAATTCTCCTGATTCTGCTCCGCGCTTCAATTGCCTCACGCCAAGAACTATTCCCATAGCTGCGGCGACACCGATAGCGGGCGCCCCTCTAATGACCATGTCTTTTATTGCTTTTGCTACACCGCGGTAGTCTTTGTACTTTCTATAATATTTACGCTGGGGTAGAAGCCGCTGATCAAGCATAACCACCTTACCGTTTTGCCAATCTATGGTGAAAAATTTTGATCTAGCCATTTGTGTTATCCGACTATGTTCCGGATCAAGAGCTCAACCTACTACCACTATTCTATAATTTTTGTCCCCGAGGAAGCATTCCAAGTGGCGACTTTACGATTGTCCATCGCGTTTTCTACCGTTAATTTTTCCAAACCGACGCCATCTTCTAACAGACTCAACTCTAGACTATTCTTATTCCACGTTTTAACGACAACCTCGACGACTGTCGCTCGCTGCGAATCGTCTAATTCTTGCCATCGCTCGGAGACAGAAAGTAATAAGACCCTTCCTGCCTCACTGGCCTGCAATCCGTAATAAACATCGGACCACATCCCGTCTGAGAGCTGCCTGTCGGTCTCATACACACACTTCCAAAACTGAGGACTAATATTTGCTGGGAGGTCGCCAGGTGGCGTAGCCGTCACTATCGGGGGCTCTAAGTCTTCATTCTCCTCCGGACCGGTAACCGTCTCCGTGCCCCTAAAATAAATGAATAGACCTATGAGGACCAACACGAAGGTCGTTGGCATCTTGCGAAGCTGTGCACCAAGCGAACCTAAAACCGACATTACTGGAGTTCTTTTCAACGACCCATCCTAATTTTCTTGCATGGTGGACTAACGCTATAGGCCAAAAACTCAGGTCTACCACACTCCCCGTCGAGTTCGCGGGTACTCTAACCCAACTCTAAATACGTTTCTTTAGACTGCCACAATACGTCTCAATTCCAAAGTCGTTTGGAAGCGAGCTGCGCCCCTTCGGCACAGGCCTTAAGTTTGGCCCAAACGACCGCCTCAGGAACCATTTCCCACCCGGCGAAGGTGCCAAAACCGCAATCGCTACCAGCAAGGACACGCGTTCTGTCACCTACCGCACCAATTACTTGGCATAGCCGATCCGCCACAATTTCTGGGTGCTCGATATAGCTAGTAGTGGAATCGATAACACCTGGTATCAAAAGCATAGATTCGGGCAGAGGATATTTTCGAAACACTTTGTACTCGTGTTGGTGTCGAGGATTGGCCAACTCGACGGACAGTGCCCCAACCTTAGCCTCGTACAGGACAGGCAGTATGTCGGCTAGAGGCACGTCATGATTATGTGGCCCGTCATAATTACCCCAGCAGATATGTAGCCTTATACGCTCCGACGGAATATTTCGAATGGCCTGGTTTATCGCCTGGATATGCAGCTCCAAAGTTCTATTAAACTCGGCCTTCGTCTGATCCTTAAATAGCCAAGTCCTTTCCATCGCCAGATCCGGAGCGTCCAGTTGCAATAAAAACCCTCGCGAATGAATATACTCATATTCGCGGCGCATCTGTTCCGCCAGTGCCAGCACATATGCTTCGTGCGAATCATAAAAGGCGTTAAGCATGGTCGTCGCTATTATGCCCGGCGACGCTGCAGTCATAAAGTAATCGAGATCTCGATCCGATCTTTTCTCAATGCAGGCCCGGAACCAGTCACACTCCGCTCTTACGGCGGATAGGTTCGTATATTCCACTTCTTTTATCGCTTGCGGGGCATTGCTAACCTTCGCCCGCATCATGTTCCGGCTCTGCATCAATTCCAAATAACCAGGGAATTCGATCATGTCCTCGGGCAATGCACGCGCACTCTCGCCCCCAAAACCACTCATACGCTGTGGCACGTACGTCTGGAATCCAACCCGCGGCTGCTCACCATCATTAATGACGTCGACACCAGAACGTAGTTGCGCTTCAACCACATGCTCGACCGCAGCCGCACACAAATTTTCCAGTTCTTCCTCGTCTATATCGTTGCCCTGTTCTTGACTTATTAGCAGATCGGTGAGTTTTGGCGCCCGCGGCAGGCTGCCGACATGTGTTGTCAGAATTCGAGCCTCGCTCTTGTTCATTTTGCCGCCTTTTCCCTTCACCGCTGATGATACAACAAATGACCGGCAATCGGCGCACGCATTTTGTTCAAGTGATCGCCTTCCAGGTTTGCGATATACAGATCCTTCATATCGGACCCCCCAAACGCACAATTGGTCGGGAAATCCAACGCGGTTCCATCAGGGTCGTCCACAAGAACCTCCCATTGCCCGTCTGGTCCAATTCTAATGATCTTATTGACGGGAACCAGCTTACCTTCCTCTGGCACGCCGGGTAACGTAACGTACAAGTTTCGCTCCACATCGAACGCCATCCCGTCGGGCAGCGCGGGGAACCCCCTCGCATAGATCTCCGGCTTACCGCATGAGCCATCCTTTTTGATTTGTATACGCACGCAGTCATTCCGCGTGCTTTCCAGCACATATAGCGCATCCTCATCGGGATCTACTGCTGTTCCATTCGCAAAATAAATACCCGTTGCAACAATTTCGGCTTTCCCATTAGGTCTTATGCGTGCTACTGCTCCATTCGGTTCCGGATTTGTAAATTCTCCAAATACCTCACGGCCCGGTCGTGAACTCGATAGAGACACATACAAGTTGCCATCCGCGTCATAACTCGCGAAATTTGGTATGGAAAGTGCCACCGTTCCTGCTCGATCGGCCACGAGCGAAACTTTGCCGTCACGTGACAGACGCATAACAGCCCCGCGGCGCAGGTCACAATAAATAAAGTTACCCTCTCCATCCATCGTGACGCCGTTTGGGATTGCACGATCCGGAAGTTGCGCTACTTCCTCTACCACTCCGTCCGGGTTAACTTTGTAGACTATTCCCTTTCTACCGCCGCCCCACACACAACCGTCCTTATCTACCACCACACCTTCTGCCCGCTTGACACCTTCTCCGAACTTCTCGACTGTCTCTAACTTTGCAAGAACCATTTGACGATCAAACCTTTCTTCTCCAAGCCCGTACTTCTAGCGCCGGATGGAACCGACCGAAAGCATTCTGTTCCTTCACTAGCTCAGCGATCCTCAGAATACAAAACCCCCCTAGTCTTCAACGATGTGAGCGTTTCCTCATTGTAATTCAATTTTTCGCGTAACACGTCCGCTCCGTGCTGGCCGAGTAAGGGTGCCTGAATCTCCAGAAGTTCCGGAAATGCGGAATACTTAAGAGGGAAACCAGGTATCGTCACCTCACCAAGAATAGGATCGGGTACGGTGCGCACCATTTGTCTCGCTTCGAAATAAGGATGTTTGAGAATATCGGTAATAGACATCACGGGTGCCGCCGGTACGCGGTGTTCTTCGAATGCCGCGAGGACTTCCTCGTCATCTTTTTTAGTCTGCATCCAGGCGTCGATCATGGGGATTAGTTCACCCTGATTTTTTGCCCGGTCCGCGTTCGTGGCGAAGCGCGGATCTTTTACCAGTTGAGGCATCCCCATAGCCTTACAACAGTTTTCCCACTGCCTGTCTAAAACCAATACAACAATCCACCCTTTTGGGCCTTTATATACTCCGCACGGGCATACGAGTGGATGATGCGACCCCATACGTATGGGCACAAATTCGCCCTGGCTCAGAGTGTGTCCTTGAACATTCACTTCATGCATGTGAAACATAGCATCTATCATCGACATATCGATATGTTGGCCGACACCAGTTCTCTCCCTATGATACAGCGCATATCCTAGCGCGCCAAAAGCGTGCACCCCGCTGCTTACATCGGCGATACCAAGGCCCACAAACTGTGGGGGCCCGTCCGGACTCCCGGTCATATGCATAATCCCAGAAAATGCCTGCGCTATGAAGTCGTACCCAACCTTGTGCGACAAGGGACTCTTCCTTCCGAACGCAGAAATGGAGACCATAATCACCTGCGCGTTCAACTCCGTAAGCGAAGCGTAGTCCAAATGCCGCTTTTCCATAACACCCGGGCCGAAGTTTTCGACAACAACATCCACCGTCGGTATAAGCGCATGCAAAATATCCAGCGACTCCGTCTTGTCAAAGTCAAGACACAAACTTTTCTTGCCTCGATTTTGTTGAACAAAATAAGCACTGCGGTCATTTTTTATAAAAGGAAGAAGCCGCGACGGATCACCCATTGGCGCTTGTTCCACCTTAATGATGTTGGCCCCCATCTCGGCCATGAGTCGCGTTACAGTCGGACCTGCCAGGTACTGAGTAAAGTCCAACACGTTGACGCCAGAAAGCATATACTGTTGCCGGTCCTGATCTTGCATGCTTGACCTCCGTATTCAGAATCAGGTTAGACGAGTCCTGTAACACGACAACAGAAAAAAAGCGAGCCAAAACCCGCTAATAGGATCGGTATTACGCGGAAATTATGTGATGCAGGCGGATGCTTACATTCAGTTTTCTGAGGACGGAACAGGCGCTGGGTACTTCCACGTGATGGAGAAAAGGGTTTCCCCCGCCGGCAAAGAATCCGATTTGACGTCAGGCATTATCTCCCGCGGAACCTCAGGGTGACGCTGTCTCGCTTCCTCTATGGCGCGATCAACGAGGCTGGAGGGGCCTTCGGGAACTGCGGATCCATCCAGTTCCGAAGCCTTGAGTTTCGCCGTTACTGTCACGAGCATGGCAGTAGAGCTTCGAGCAGGCGGTGTCTGCACAGTCAATGCCTCCATGTCCACCTCTAGTTCAGTGGGCACACCTATTTCTTCGATCGCATCAGTTGATGAGGGCGTGTCCGCGCTTTTACTACTGCTAGTCTTTCTCGTAGGCCGGGCTACCCGAGCATCGGGTTCATTCCGAACGTTCCGAGACTCTGGTGTCTTTCCCTCGGCCCGTCTTGGCCTTTCCTTCCTAGTAAGTTCGCGTGACCTTCTTTGTGGCTTGCGGGCACTCGTTTCCGACGACCTTTCTTCGCTCTTCGCTTCCTGGTGCTCGCGTCGGACGCGCGGTCTCCCCGGAATTATACCCACGGCCAAGTGCTGATAGTTAGGGGTAGAAATCCTATCGAAAACATCCCCTGCAAAATCGAGCGCTTTCTCTTCCGTATACGCGTCAACATCGCAGTCCACGAAGACCATGCAGTGGAGTTCCGCTCTCGTAGCGAGGGAATTATCCGCTCCCTCGCTAATCTCATGTTCATAATAGCGGACGCGTTGATGACTGATTGAACCGACACGGGAGGAAACGTTCTCCTGGACCTCTTCCGTGGACGGGCCAGTTGCTTCAAATACAGCTAAAGCGTGAAAATTCGGCATGTTCCATAGATGTCTATATATTGTGGCTGAGAACTCCGCAAGACCTATCGAACACAATGTAGACGAACCCGGTATTTAAGCGTACAGTCAATATAGTATTTCGGTTGGGCTAACACCGCCCGCATCGCTTTTGCCTATGCAATACGGCTGGGCAAAACGAACCGAGCCTCGGGCCGGTAACGGCGATCGGTTCCTGGCAAAGCGGATTCTGGACCCGCAGTGGGTGCGCCGAGAAAGGGGGTGGTCTGGTGGCTTTAATAAATTTGGTGATCAGTGAGGTGGTGGCCTCTTAGGCCGTTAAACCGCAGTTTCGTGTGGTCGCTTGGGAGGACCAGGCACCGCCGCAACCCCGACAGCCCGCACCTATCACCAGCGGGACGTCCTCGGGCGTAAGCCTGTCGGGGTTTATAGATCCCACGGAGCAACACAATCCTCGAGTGAATACCGAACGACCCCATACTAGTATTGCCGGAGCAATACAGAGCCTCAGTTCAACGCTCGTAACATTGGCTGGAGACACTTGGACACGATTGAACGAGGACCAGCAAATAGAGAGCGCAAGCGGAAAAGAGCCGTTTACAGCCGATCTCAAACGCCAAGCCGTTAACGCGGAACTTCTCTTGCTGTACTTGCACACCAGTGATCGGGTTGCGCAGGATGCCTTTTCAAAACGATTGGATCAAGAGGCATCTGAAACGCTACGCCGTTCATTTATGAGTGCCCTAATAGCGCAAGCTGCGGTCGTGTTCGTCGAAACCCTATACGACCAAGGTCCGGTAAACGAGGAATACGACGAGAGGGAAACCCAGCACGACCTACTACAACTGTACAATACACGGGCTACACAATACGGCAGCTTTCCCACTGATCAGAATACCCCCCAGCAAAGTAGTGAGCCTTTTTTGACCCTAGCGGCAATACGTCTCGCCGAGGCACTCGACTGCCCAGACAACCCGGTCGTTATTGCGCACGGCTTAAGAGCCATCAAAGAAAGCATTACTAGTCTACGAAAAACTCCCGCTCTAGGTAATACCATCGGCCAAGTTGTAGCGGGCATTACGTGACCTAAGCCTTTCAGGCACAAAACACCAACATTTTTTTCGTTACCTGTGGCATCATAGGAAACGCGATTGGAACGCATTAATTTTATTATCGTTCCTGTCCCTGACACACACGGAGAAGGAATTCATCGAACAATAACCGTGGAGGCGTGGGCTTAGATTTTAGCGATATGTCCAATTCAAGCGCAGCCGTAATAACTCCACTTAGCTCGGAAAACGAAAAGTTTTGACTTTGTCTGAACAATGAGCTGGCTCTTTGCCCTCGCGCACCGATCGCCGTCTCAATTCTTTCCCTAGGAACCTTCTCATTCGTCATTTCTTTTACGCGCCATACCCTACGAATATGCGCAACAAATGCATGAAGCGTCCCTATAGCGGAATTTCGGGCTGAATGGACATTCTGTGCAATTGCTAAAGCCTTGGACGCATTGCGGTCCCCCAGCGCGTCCGCGAGGTCAAAAACCGTGTAAGTGGAGAGGTCATCGGCCGCAGCCCCTACGTCTTCGGTACTTATATCTTTGTTCGGAAATACATAGGCCCCGATTTTATCTATTTCCATTGACAGGGCTAGTAAGTCGGCACCCATCTGGTCGGCTAGAAGCGCTGCTGCTTCGCCCTGAAGGCGAAATCCTTTTTCTTTCGCCATACGCTGAGCCCAGCCCTTCATATGAGCATGGAACGGCTTGCGGAACTCTCCTACGAACCCTAGCTCCCGACAGGTTGAGAAAAACTTCTGTACCAGACTCACTTTCCCTGAAGCGCACACCACAAGCGGTCTGTCGCCGTCCCGAAATTGTGACGCGGCAACTAGCCTTTCCCGCTCGTTAGCGCTCAACAAGGTCGCATTCTTTAGGACGACCACGAGTTTCTCCGCAAAAAGGGACTCCGTACTCCAGGAATCCATCAATTCGTCGATCGAGTCTTCGCCGGCATAAAAGGTCCTAGGCTTCGCACTCGCCCCGAAGCGCCCTACAACGATCGTCACCGCCCTATCTATAAAATAGGGTTCATCCCCGTGAAACAAATACAGAGGATGCAGACGATCTTTATCCAGTGCCGCAAAGATCTCATTCGGGGAAATAAAGGGTGAACGTTTAGGTTTTGCAACCATTTGTTCCTCGCCAGATATGTTAATGTCCCGCTACCTACGGAAAGATGCTTCCGGCTCACCGGCTATTCGGCGATGCGCTTAAATTCCTCTACAAGCAAGGGCACGCACTCCCGCCAGTCTGCCACTATTCCTATATCAGAAAAACGGAAAATAGGAGCGTCTTTGTCGACGTTAATTGCCAATATGGTACCCGAGGATTGTATCCCGCAGGAATGGTTAAATTTCCCACCCACAGCTAGTGCAATGTATAGATTCGGTGAAATCGTCCTTCCTGTTATGCCCACCTGGCGTGCGTGCGGCATCCAACCTTTGTCCGTTACTTTGCGTGTAACTGCCAACTCCGCCCCTAACACTTGCAAAAGCGGTTCTAATTCTTCGTAACAATCTGGCCGAACTCCCTGGCCGATGCCAACGACGCGATTCGCTAATGCCAACGCGTCAAGTTCATCGTCCTGCCTGCGCGACACAACTCGGAGGCGCGAGCGGTTTTCCACCTCTATTGTCTCGGTGCGCGGCACTCTCTTTGCCCGCGGTATTAATCTGGGCAAAACGCCAGGACGGACCGTTGCCATCTGGATTTTCGATTTAGTCCGTATAGCGGCGACCAAACTCCCTCCAAATGCAGGCTTCCAACTCACCAGTTTGTCAGCCTCAACTTCTAGGCGCACCGCATCTCCCGTCAACCCAGCCCCCAACGCGGCCGCGACCCGGGATGCGACTTCCCTACCCCACGAAGTGCTAGGTGCAAGGACGCACCAAGGGCACAATTCCTCGCAATACGATGCCAGGGCCCAAGCGACATCTTCCTCGACTCCCGACCCCTCTAACCGGATCACTTCCCCCGCACCCCACGAATATAGATCGCTGGAAGGTTGCAAATCGGTATCCCCAACTTCTACGCCTACCACCCTTCCCCCGATTGTGCGGGCCATACGGGCACCAGCGCCTAGCAATTCTCGACTGCTTCCTGGCCTGCCGGGCTCCATCACGACAACGATTGTCCGAGAAGCGTCAGTGATAGCGTCTCCGACGACATTATTCTCGCCGCTGTTTTCAGATCTGCGCAAAGCACCCCGCAAGTTTATCAGGGAAACGGCCTCAGCGGCCTGCCTTTGTAGCCCGCCCTCAAGCATCACATTAGTCCGTTCTACACCCAGCGATTTAGTCTCTCCCACCCAAGTCGGACTTCCGGCCTCACCCCAGGATCCCAATGCGACCTTGCCCAGATCCTGCGCCTTTAGGACGCGCACCTTCGAGCCGTCCACCTCTGCTCGAGCTTCTGGGGATACTTTTGCCGGATCACACAGCCGTTCTGCAGTCGAAATAACAACAGGCAATGTCACCTCAACATCAACCCAAGAATCGTCGTGTTCGCACCCTAGTTTCAAGAAGTTCTCACAAACTTCAAGTGTGCGAACAGCACACGCGAAAGGGTACCCCAAAATTTGGGCGACCTCAGGACCGACCTGTCCTGTGTCCGCATCAACTGAATTTTTCCCAACGAGAATTAGGTCAAAAGGGCCCTCTTTTGTCAAAGCAGCCGCGAGCGCACGTGCCGTGGCAAGGGTATCAGAGCCCGCAAACAAAGGGTCTGAAATCAAAATCCCATTTTCCGCCCCCCACGCAATTCCCCAGCGGATGACATCTTCAGCTACGGGTGGCCCAAGAGACAGGACAGTACACACTCCCCCGCTCACTTTTGCGAGTTCAACGCCTTTACTCACAGCACGCTGGCAATAAGGGTTTAGCGAGAGTTCCACTCCCTCACGCAAGAGACGCCCATCGGGACCTAGTTGCATCTTTTCGAACTTGGGAACCTGCTTTACGAGAACAGCTATACGAAGGGGTTTCATATCTACTTATCTTTCTTGAATATTCCGGTTTCTGCAAACTCCTACCGGCAAATCTAGCCCATTAGGTCCGAAGAGAAATTTTATTTGGACTGCAGGAAATCAGCCGCGATTCCGTGATCAAAAAATCAACTTTTTGATCCGTGGGGGAACACGGTATTCTATCGACTAACTGGACATCGAAGGCTATCCCGAACTTCAGGGCCTTTTCTAGAGATCCCGAAAGGGCCCGATCATAGTACCCGCGCCCTCTCCCGAGCCTATTGCCCTCTCGGTCAAAACCAAGACCCGGTACTAGCACAACGTCAGCCTCATTAGCGTTGCCAAGCAATTCAGTGCCTCGTGGCGTTGGAATACCAAAACGACCATTCTCAAGCAATTCAGCTTCCTCACGGCGAACGAAATTTATATGATCCGACCTGGTATCAATCTTTGGGTAATAGACCCGTTTACCACAACCCGTGGAATGCCGCCAAATTGAATCCGTCTGTACCTCACTACCCTCTGAGTAGTATAAGGCTATCCGCCTGGTAAATAGAAAGGCTACCGTTCCGTAAAATATGGTCGCGAGCGCTACGCTCCGTCTTCGAACCTCCTTACTAGGAAGCCTATTCCTAGCCGCTTTCAGACACGTACGTAACTCGTTCTTTGTCCGCATCGGATCATCAACCACCGGCTCAGGAGACGCCGGCTTGTCTTGCTCGTTTCGGCAACATGAACGTCGCGTCGCCACTTAAAATTGTTTCGTCCTTTTGGTTTCCTTGCCACAATTTGCAGTCCACAATCCCCTCACCCGCCACATTATCGATTCCGACCACGGTACCTCTACACTTCAAGGTATCTCCCGGAAATACGTTATTCACAAAACGGACTTTGATACGACGCAAATCCCACGGTTCGTGTAACCAGTCCGTGAGGTACCGATGAAGGAACGCTTCATTCAACGGGCCCTGTTGCACGACATCGTTAAAGCCACGCTGCCGGGCATACTCCCTGTCCAAATGCAACGGGTTCACATCTCTAAGAATGATCGCTACCCGTACGTAAGATGAGCGGTCCATTGGCCCGTAACTTATTTCCGGTATCTCCATGCCCACACGAACTTCTTCGAACCAAACTTTGTTGCGCCTGTCCATAATCTTAGTCGAACAAAAGGTACGACTGAGCGCCAGAAAACACGGGCAGGCTCGTTGCGTCTGACCCAGAGAAATGTACTTCAATTACGTCAAACAGACTCTTACCCCGCTTCTGAAATACATCGGAAATATGGGACCGAACAATGAGCAGGTCTCCAATTGCCAAGGGTCGTCCATATTGTAATTCCTGTTCGCCAAACAGGGCGGTACCGGTATCGTATTGGAACAAAAAATCCCTTTCCCAGTCGAAGGCACGGAGGAGAGTAAGGCATACTACAAAAGGAACGAAAGAGGGCGGTATTACGAACTCGCTCGCCGTTTCACTTTCCTCCATCTTCTCAATAACTCCGGGTACCGACCCATAGCGTACCAATGGCAGAAAGTCTTCGACGTCGTCGCGCCGGACCGTATAGGTCACCACCTTGAGATCCCTACCAACCAAATTTGTTCTATCTACGCTCACTCCCATTACTCCAAACTACAACCTCAACCCACATCAAAAGACCATGTACTCCACCGTCGTTCTCCAATAACAAAGGCCGGTGGATACTAACCCGAGGGATAACGCGCTTGCAGCCATGCCACGATAATCCTCATCGTCTCGTCACGGCCACCAGCCCGAGTGCCACCGGCAATGGAAAAGCCAAAGTGATCAGCATCGACACTAGCCGCCTCTTTATCCGATGCTGGCGACTGCGCATACACGGCCGCTGCCTCCTCCGGATAAATAGCATGATCTCCGGTGTGGTTTAGCACTAGTGTCGGTAGGTGAACCTCCTGTATATTCTCTAGTAACGCTGCACGCGAGGACATTCCTGACCAGGTACTTAACCATGCACGCGGCGTTTGGTATTTCCCAAATCCGGCTTCCGTATAATTAAACAGATCGGGACGTGGGGACCACAGGGAACCGTAATCTCGTTTGGACATGGACAAAGTACTGTCCGTGTACGCAAGGTTCGCTTCGGTCCGATGTATTTCCATGTACCGGCCAACCAGAGCCCTCCGCCTAATAAATGCTTGCCTCTCAGATGCAGCATTCTCCAATTCCTCGCTGCGAGCGATCTCTCGGAAGTAATTCTGTTCCTCAACGAACGCGCGCGCATTCGCGTCTATCCGCGCAACGCGTGCCTTCTGTGCTGCCCTATATTCCTTCCCAAACGCCGCTGAGTAAACGCTTGGCGTGGGCGGCTCTCGAAAGCCGTTTTTTGAATTGTACATATCCAACGTGGGATCGCACGACAAGGGATCACCCTCATCCGTCACGGATGGATCGATCGCCCTTTCAAGAAACTTGCCTTCGCCTAGGTGCGCGGCCAAGAGGACAATCCCGTCCGCCATTGGCAATGCTATCTGATTTAAATCGTAGGCATCGCCAGCCGCCGTGGTGCTTAAGCGCGCGGGTGGACTCCGAAACGCTTGCGCCAAATAGAACGCATACAGCGACCCACCGCCACTGTTGCCCAGAACGACCACCGATTGATACCCACGGTGTTCCCGGAGATATTTTAATCCCGCTGCCACGTCGGCTAACAGCATTTCATGTATGCAGGCTATGTCATTTCCCGGCCAACGTCCCTCCTGGCCAAAGACTGCATATCCAGCATCCAAAAGGTACGGTACCGCATAATGGCGAGACATGTCGGCCCGTGGGTGCATAAGGCACACCACAGTCTTCTCGGCGCCCTTGGTGTAAAGTACTCCTTTCGATTCTCCGCCGTCTTCAGCAGTAAGAGGAATGATCTCTTCCTCGTGTGCAGATTCGATAGTTTTGAAAGAAATCAGACTAGCACCGCCGGACTTATAACGAGGTATGCGCACTGTCTCCATTGAAGGGCCTCCATATCCCCTTGGCGTTGAAACATTCCGAAATATGCACATAAGCCACTAACGGCTTTAAGTCAAAATATCGGGCATTTCCGCACGTCGCTTTCAGGGTTCCATACGCTCGGTCGGCTCTTGCGCTACACGGCTTTTCCTAGCACTATAAATCTCTACAAGGGAGGTCTTCTCATGAGCTTAAAGGCACGCGACCATTTTACCACCCTCGTTTCCGGGCCTGAGGACGAACTAAATCTAGGTGAGGCGGCCCTTCTTATCGCTCAGGAAGAGCAACCCGAACTCAATGTCTCCTTCTACTTGAATCGGTTAGCCATGCTCGCCGACGCCGTCCGCTCTAAGACCCCTGCCGGGGCAAGCCCAGAAGAGACGATTGAGGCACTCAATAACCAACTCTTTTTCGAGGAACGATTGCACGGCAACGCCAAAGATTACTACGATCCAAAAAATAGCTTTCTAAACGAGGTTTTAGACCGCAAAACGGGAATCCCTATTACCCTATGCGTCATTTATCTCGAAGTGGGACGTCTAATAGGACTATCCCTAGTGGGAGTCGGATTTCCCGGACATTTTTTAGTAAAACATGTTGGAGATGAAGTCGAGACGGTACTTGACCCATTCATGGGCGGCGTCACTCTCACGTTCGATCAATTGGCTGCGAAACTGAAGACCATGTACGGTGAAGGCAACCCCCTCGTAGCAAGGGTACCGGAACTATTACAACCAGCCGGCAAAAAGGAAATTTTGGCCCGGATGCTACGAAACTTAAAGGGCGTATATCTTCATAAGGGTGATTTTCAAAGAGCCCTTAGCGCTATCGATCGAATAATTCTCGTAACCCCAGATCTAGCTTCCGAGTTCCGAGATCGAGGCTCAGTTCGTCAACGTTTGGGACAGATACAAGGGGCCGTTCAGGATTACAAGAAATATATAGAACTCGCGCCTGATGCTAAAGATGCCGGCCAGATCCGGACCCTCGTTCAACGGTCACTGGCACAATTGAATTGACGCTGAGAATTCTCAATGACCGAATTGGTAAAGGTCGCTATTGGGCTGATCACTCGGCCGGAGCACCTCCTCATTTGCCAACGGCGAATGGACAAGAAATGGCCGCTCCAGTGGGAATTCCCCGGCGGAAAAGTAGAGGCGGGCGAAGACGGGAGAGCCTGCCTGAAACGTGAACTTCAGGAAGAACTCGGGATACGTGCCGAAATACAAGAGCAGATTCACCACACGAAACATGATTACTTGGGTGGCTCTTCTTTTGACTTAATGTTTTTCCGAGTATCTAGTTACGAAGGTAAACTCCAGAACAATGTATTTCAACGAATTACGTGGGCACGCGTCGGAGAATTATGCGAGTATTCCTTCCTCGAGGGAGACCACGAATTCATTACACTGCTCGTCAACGGCGAATGGCCTCACTTATTTTCTTAAGCATGAACCTTCAGGCCTAAGACATACGCTGGCAATTTCCGGTGTGGGTTCCAATGGAGGGAGAAGACCTACCGGGAGATCCGGGACTATACAATAAGTTACCGATGTACCGTGGCATTTATGAGTATATTCTCTCAAGTGGAGCAGGCTCTGCCGTCAGACCTTAAAACGGAAATGAACCACGTCACCGTCTTCCATCACATAGCCCTTCCCTTCTAGACGCATTTGCCCAACCTCACGACATCCGGCCTCGCCCCGATGTTCGATATAGGCGTCATACGAAATCACCTCTGCTCTTATGAAACCCCGCTCGATATCCGAATGAATTTTTCCCGCAGCCTTTAGCGCCACGGTACCACGCTCGATCGTCCAGGCACGGGCCTCCATCGGACCCGCCGTAAAAAAGCTCATCAGGTTCAAAATGTTATAGGCGTACCGCACAAATCGGTCTCGGGCGGCTTCCTGAAGTCCTAAATCAGCAAGAAACAATCCTCTTTCCTCTTCCTCCAACTGAGCAATCTCCATTTCCACTTTTCCGCAAATTAGAACTGTCTCGAGTTGCTGCTCTTCATTATACCGAAGAACGTCCGCCGGCAAACTCGTATTCACCTCGTTCTCTTCGACATTGTAGACCACCAAAAGCGGTTTTTTGCTCAGAAAGTCAAAGCCGGCTAGCGCCATCTCTTCTTCAGGAAGAAATCCCTCTGACCGAAGAGGCTTTTCCTCTTCAAGCACCGTATAACATCGACGCAATAGTTTTTCCTCTCGCTCGTGTCCTTTCTCCCTTTTTATTCTACCCAGCCGTTTTTCTATGATTTCCATGTCCGCGAGGATCAATTCAGATTGAAAGCCCCGCAAGTCCCTCAGCGGGTCAATATCCGACTCCGCTACGGGGTCGTCAAAAGCGCGAACCACTTGTGTCAGTGCGTCCACTTCTCTCATCTGAGTAAGCGACCGCTTGTCCAATGCAGCTTTCCGCTCGTCAGAAGGAGGAAAGTCCAGAAACGTCACCTCTGCATATTTCTTCTGGCTCGGTTCAACTATATCGGCTAGCGCGTCTACCCGGGCATCAGGGACTTTAATTACTGCAATGGACGCGTCACGTTTCTGTTCAAAACTTCCAACGGCCGCACTCATACCCGTTAACGTGTTAAACACAGTGGTCTTTCCCGACCGTGCGAACCCGACTAGCCCTACTCTCATGACGTTTTAATAACACTTTCGCGCCTAGTGATCACCGACCCTTGCGACCGATTGGACAAAACATGGCGTCTTCCTGTTACACTCCTATATTATTTTCTGAAGTCGTGCACAGATTTTGCCGCTGTCCCGTCTTTGAGGGCTATCGGACGTGTGACTGTCCGGGTCATAGCGCCAAAGGTAGGCAGCCAGCATGAATGCCGCCCTGGGCCGCCTATTACTAAAACCATTAGGGACTGCGGCTCTCGTATTAGCGGAATGGCTGCATCCTCCGTAAAAGCACCTTCCGGCGTAAACCCCATCCCCGCCATCCCGCCAGCCTCCCACATATTTCTCGGCACGCGCGCATTTTCAAATACGTAATAACGAATGTCGTTTTTGCTCAAACCGTCCCTGGCCAAAATCGAAGCGTGCTCGGGTCCTAGCGCGAGGATAGGCTCACCAAAAGCATAGGCGTTATTAGAGCCCATCCCCGCCATCGTACTCGCGATCGTCTTCAAGATACCCTGCGCCGAATTACTAATGTGATCGTTAATATTATGCGGCCCTTCTGCGCCGCACACCGTAACTACACTCGTTGTCGACGGGTAACCCTTCTCGACATGCAGGGGTTCCCACGGATTGGCCGTTTCATTTTCCGCGACACAAAAGCTAAATTTCCCCGGTTGGCCCTGTGTAGCTCTATCCAACCCCCCCGGTGTAGCTCCACCTATGTTCAATAACGCCAACCGAATGGCACGGCCTATGGTGGCATTCGGCCGCCACCCCTGTCCAAATGCATTATATTTTCCATTAATTCCCACTTCGGAGGCAATTGGCCCACTGACGACGACCAACGGAGCACAAGGATGCGTCGTACTTTGCACGCCGTAAAGATTGAACGGGCCCTGCAGCAAAGCTTCCACGGAAGCAATCACTATCGGGAAATATTCTCCCGTACATCCAGCCATTACCGCATTGATCGCTAATTTTTCTATCGTTGCAGAGCCGTATTTCGGCGGCATCCTCCCCACAGACTCCGATCGGCTACGATCTGTCCAGTCCATTAGCTTTTGAACACGAACCTCTGTAGGTGGTATGATAGGCAATCCGTCCGTCCACCCTTTATCGTAGAACCACTCGTTCACCACTTCCAGCGAATCCTCCAAGGTTATCTTTATTGATTCATTGGGCATGGTCTTAGGCCATTTCACTTCTCACCTTAGACGTTCCTGTTCCGACCTGTTCCTGTCGATACTCTTTATCCAACGCTTCACTCGACTCCGTGAGTAGGCGCACTACTTCCTCAAGAAGGTTGTGGGCCTTTTCTCGGACAGTCGCTGGCTTGTTGCCGGCCAGTGGGTGCCGAAGTGTCGCGATGGGGATTCCAGGCATGCCTAGTGTTTGAGACTCCGCACGCCCGAGAGGCGCGAATTCGTCGCTACAAATCATTACGGTCGGTATTCCTCTTTTCTCCAGTTCAACTACGTCGTGGATACCCCACGAAGTACATGAGCCTCAATCTCCAATAGCTGCGATAACCGCGTCGCAGGTTGACAACCGGTTCATCACTTCCTTCGGCGCAGCTAGAGCCGCGTTCTTTTCCGCTTTTATAACGACGAATTCCCCGTGGCGCTCACGGAGCAACGACTCCAGAGATCCAAGCAAACCACCCACATTTGCTTTGCGGTTGTTAAGAAATCCGATTCTTCTATGCGCTAGGTCGCTAACCCTCGCTGCTAAAGGCCACTCATCACTCCGAACATCCCCAATAGGACTAAGTACAACAATTGTGCCCATAATTCCCGCCTCCTGATACTTCTATATTGCAACCCGGTTGTCCTTGCAATCAGGAAACCTGTACACTCGGGAAAACGGGACACACGCTTATGTTAAAAGTGCGCATACCGGTCTATTACGACTATGCCTCTTCGCTCAGCTACATTGCTGCGCGGGTGATGGAACGGTTGGACGCACAAATAGATGCCACACTTCTCTGGAAAGGGGTCCAAATAGTCCGGCGTCACCAAGGGTGGAAGAACGGAGAAGTAATTGACACCGACTCGAAAGGAAAAATAATTCGCGTATCCAGAGAGACGGGCATTCCGCTCCGAATCCCCCCTACGTGGTTGGATTCAACTTACGCATTAGAAGCGGCAGAATTCGCTAAAGACCAACAGGGATTCTTACTCTTCCACAACGCCGTATTCAGAGCAGCATTTGAAGACGAGCGCGATATCGCAGACCTGGACGTGGTACTCGATATAGCACGCTCGGTAGGGCTACCAAGCTCCGAACTACGTCCTCTTCTTCAATCTGGCGCGCTGACACATCGTGTCCTAGCAACTGAGCGTGAAGCTGCCTCGTTTGGGATATTAGGGTACCCCACTTTCCTCCTGGGAGACTTCCCTTTGATAGGTATACAACCCGCCGATACCATGCAGTTGTTACTTACACGGTATATTCACAAGTCCCAAAACACCCCTGTTCATTAAAAAATAATTTTTAGGCACACATCTACACTGCCGACCGTCATTGTCTCACGCACTTCGCTCAAAATGTACGAGGCTGCTGTCCTGTTTTACGAAGATTCCTTTCAATTCATCAACCCCTCCGCCTTCGCGAAACACAAAGAACAGCGTATTACTAAAACCTAACGGAGAACCCTTCCCTCTCGTTATTTTCCTTGTCAACCACAGACGTTCGCGCGGAGCTATAACTTCCCGCCGGGTAATAGAGGTAGCCCGAAACCGTCTCGCCGGGTTCTACGATCCTACTTTGTAAAGTCCCATCCCCATCCGGAGACGAAACGGGACCCACTCTCCCACCTGCTTGTGGCACCAGGAATATCTTGTCAGCTTCGATCTCATACGGACGCGGAGTGTTGTTACTAACCGTAACACGAACCGGCAAAAGTCCGCTTCCATGCACATCCGAACCAAGCACATTTTTCGCTTCGTATTCGTTCAATCGAACAATTGTCAGCTGCAGCGCTCCTTCTTCCGGATTCGCGATTTGGTATGCTTCTCGCCTTTGAACCATCTGGTATGTCATTGGAAAACTATTCACAAAATGGTGAGGCCTCTCCGCCGCCCCAAACAGTGACGGGACTTGTACCGCATTCCGGCCTTCTATCGTTGCTCCATTTTCTGTGCATGAGATAGTGACTACTCCATCCGTAGCTCCCGATTTTGTTGCCGAAATCCTCCCTGGTTGGCCTGGACTAGCCAATGTATAGTCGGCAACTACATATCCCATCGTTTGAACCGCTTTATATACCAGTCGATTTGCGTCCTCACATGACTTTGCTGTCAACTTAGGTTTCTCCACTATCACTCTTGGCGGCGTCTTAGGCGCGCCACAACCTTGTACCAAGTACAACACCAATAGCCCTGCAAAATACCTCGTCGCAACGATTCTCATAACTCTACTCCTTGTCCTACGGCTACCCACCCGCTTAGTTCTAACACAGCAACCAGAATCAATCGATTCAACCCCAAGCGTTTTTAGGTTATGTAAAGGGGCTCCCTTCCGGTAGAAAACAAAACCATATACTTTGCCGACGCACGCTATCTCGAAGTCCTTAGCTTGAGTTTCTCGGAGGATGTACAGGTGGATTTCAAAGAAGTTGTCGGTCGCAGACGTTCTATTCGCTATTTCCTACCTTGGCGTCCAGTCGAACGTCTAAAGTTACAGACAATTTTGGAAGCGGCACGGCTTGCCAGCCGTGCCGGAAATGCGGATTTCGCACGGGCCGTTGTGATCGAAAGGGAGACCTTATCGCCAGCAGACATAAAATCTCTCACTATTCCGGAAAATGAGGGAATTATAAATTTGGCGCCAGTCCACATCTATTGGTGGGGCGATACAAAAGCACTAGCTCGCGACATGAAAGATCGAACCAAAAAGCAAATCGATATGCAGATCTTGAATGTTAGCCATGGTTGGACGCATGAGTTTGTGGACGAGATAGCCTACCCTAAAACGGTTCGGGCAATGGAAGCGGATTCAGCCCTTGAAGCCAAAATTACGGGATGTGAGACAGGCTTGGCTATTTGCCAAGCCCTCCTAGCAGCTGTTGACGAAGGCTTAGGTACCACTCTAAGCGCGTTCCCCGAAGCTGCCGCGCGACAGTTCCTCAGAGTGCCCGACACCTGGACACCTATGTGGGTACAGTTCGTTGGCTACCCGGCAGAGAGTCCCGAGGCAGGGGGCCAGCGCCCACGTCCCCCCCTCGGAGAACTATATCACGAGGGCAGTTACGGTCGCCCGTTTCGGGGAACAGAGGAAGGCGCCGCACAGCTCATGCGAGACAAAATGATACAATCGTCCGCGCCTCTCCCCTGGAGAGGCAAAGAGGTTCGAGCGGTTAGCCGTATGCTAGGTTTACCCCATGACTGACACTGCCGATCAGCAAGCGGTCGGAGAGGAAGGAAGTAGCACCGTATGCTTAATGACAAATCACTCCCCAGAACCGTAGAGGCCTGGTTGATGGGCCTGGAAGAGCAATCAGGTATTCCTCGAAAAGAAGGCTTAGAGAGAGTCTCCGCATTAGACGCCTTTTGCGAACTCGTGCAAAAAGACCCGAACCAAATCATTGAAGAGTGTTTGCGAGAAGTCGACGGTGGAAAAAAAATCCGTGCGAAAGGAAGGCGCTTCTATGCGGGAAAAATTACAGAATTCGAAGAAACTGTAGAAGGTGGTCCGGGGAATAGGCGTCAAAAAGGAAATTACATACGAAGCTTTCTCATACACAATGGAATTCTCTTGCAAACGAGCCCGCTATTATAAATTCCGTCTCCGGATGCGTCCAAACCCCCTAGTGGCCACTAGGGGTTTGATCCCGGATTTACTAATTCAACCAACTAACGCCAAGGAGCGCGCGCATTATCTCCCGTAGCCGCGCTCGCCGCTGCTAATTATCTGTACCGCAAGGAATCGCCGACAAGGCGATCGCCAGGCGGGCTACTTGACGCTCCCCCGAAGGGCCTCGTTAAACTCCTTAAGGTCGGAAAGTGCGGCCGTGATGTCTCCCAGAGAGTAACGGGCGTTCCGCGGGCTCGTGGAAGGAATAACAAACACTCGAGCACCCCCGAAACGGGTTTCACCGTAACCTACACTAGCCGCCTTTCCGCAACAAACGCGGTAGCCCGTTAGACCGTTGAAACATACGACCCTTGGGGAATAGCGGACGACTTTGTCACGTAATTTCTTCGCCCCATCGCGAAATTCACGTTTCGACACCTCATGGATGCCCGATGTGGGCCTCTTAACAATATCAGTAAGTCCGATGCCCCAGGACGTTAGTCGCCAGTCGTCTTTTGCTTCCATCGGGTCAGGGATCAGTCCAGAGGCGGACAAAGCATTCCAGAAGCGGTTTACTTTATTAGCGTAATAATGCCCTATCTGTGCAGAATATAGTCCCGGATTCAAACCGACAAAAACTATTTCAAGATTATTGATTAAATAATCGGGTAACGTCCGGGAGAGTCTCTCTGTCCCGCGGTTTGTTTTATCTGTGCCTGTGCTCTTCATCATTCCTGACCCGATTAACTCGTTCCTAAGTCATTTCACGAAGAGAACCATTTATACTGCAGCGCTAGGCCTCTATTGCTCCAGACTGCTGCGAGCGACCCTAAAAGTATAGCGTAGATTCTCGTACGGGGTATTTTTAATTTTGTCTGAGGCTCTAGGAGATTTGGCGAGCTTTCTACAAGCCGCAACGTGCCTGCCCCAATCAGCAATGGCCAAGCACAGGACAATCGCATTCTCCATTCCCGAACGGGAATTGCTGCAGTATACAGCCAGGCGTCTTTGAAATAGTTGCGGGCACGCTGTTGCAACTCCTGTAAGAGCGGCCGCAACATCGAAATAGTGTCTCGCCGGAGCAGCGCCTCCGGTTCAATGCCAAATCTTGCCAATTCTTCTCGGGGAAGGTAGCAACGCCCTATCCGGAGATCCTCAGGAATATCCCGCAAGATGTTGGTCAATTGGAGACCCTTCCCAAACCGCACCGATCGAGCAACCATTTCCTCGGTGTCACACTTACCTAGTGCTGGCAGATACTCAAAAGTCACATTTGTCCAGAACTCCCCCACGCACCCCGCAACAAGGTACATATATCTTTCAAGTTCCTCGATCGTCTCGAGAGCAGTAATCTGTCCGTCGGAGGGCGACGTGAACAGCCTTAAGTCCATATCCATACCTTGCGTCAGGGTTAGAATTAGATTTCTAATATGTTTACGTTCGTCCGTTTCCAGACAATCATAATAGCTAAAACAGGCATCTAATTTTTGAAGCAATTCATATTCCGCGGCGGCAGAATTTTCGCTGATCATATCCTGCCTGAGCCCATTACATATATCCGCACTCCCCTGATCAAATGCGGCTCTAAACCTGGTCAGATATTGCGCTCGAAGCTCCGGTGGAAGGAGTTCCGTATCTGCAATTGTGTCAGCCGCACGGCAGAACAGGTAGCCTAGTCCCAATGAACGTCTCACTCTTGCTGGTGTCACACGTAGACTAAGATAGAAGGACCTGCTCACCGCCGGGAGGATCTTGCACAACAGCTCTTTCTCGACTTCACGCAAATATTTCAAGGAATCAAACATAACGCCACGTTACTGTCTAAACTCACAGGCCCTGACGCGCCTAAAAGGTCGCCAGACCAGAAGCGCGGAAGGCATCTAATGCCTTCTTCCGCATCGAAAACTTATCTTTTTCTTCGCCCGACATCTCTGCGAATGTTCTCTGGCTTCCTAAAGGTCGAAAGATCGGGTCCCATCCAAAACCCGCATTACCTTTGGCATGACTTAGAACAGTCCCTAGCACTTCGCCCACAAACAGCCTAGGTTTCTTACCGTTACTGTACCCAAGCATGGTCACGGCGGTCGCCCTCCGATTCGGCTCGGCGCTCATCATTCTGCACAAACCGTCGACGCCAACTGTACTAACGAACCACTTTGTAAGCGCTCCAGGCAAGCCATTCCAGGCCGCAATACTGATTCCTGTATCCTCTACCAAAACCGGACCATCGATTACCTGTTGCGCTAATGTAACCTTCTTCGCCACGACCGGACCAAACTCAACCGACTGGACTTCCTCGAACTCCATTTGTTTATACGCGAGTGAAATACCCAAAATACGCTCAAATTCACGTACTTTTTGACGGTTCCCTGTCACGAAGGTTAGCATGATTCCTTTGGCGTTGTCGGATCAAAAACCTAAAGAAGTACTCTCTTACTCATGGGAGCGACTTCCGCTTAAATCTAACGCGTGAACTCGGTGCCCTTTCGCTTGCAAGGACCAGAGTCTAAATAATTCTTCCCCATCTATCAAGTTAATTTTACGGTCCAATGCCATGCGGTTTGCCCCAGGTGAGACGTTTTGGGCCGTGACAACAACCATTTGGGAAGGATCCCTTTTTGGCTCTGTGGCCAAAAGGGTACGGATAAATTCCTCGTCAATCGAGTGGTGCCACGCGGTCACATAACATATTCTACCTCCCCGACTCATGACACGGCTAGAACCCGTATTATCAACCTTTTTTAATACCTCTTGGTATCCGTGGGCAACAAGAATCGAGACAACACTCTGAAGGAGTTCATGTTCTCCCATGCGCCGAAACTGTTCCGACTCCTGCTTACGTGCCGGTACGCTGGGAGCGTTTTCAGCATTTGCAAGAGATCGTCTAGCCCGATGCGCCGCGACTTCTCTCGCGACGATAAAGAGGCCCGTAATGCCGAGGAACGATAATACAAAATCGTATGCGAAGTAGTATCCCAAAATTCCTGCGATCCCTGACAGCATGACAACAATCAGCATCGTCCGCTTGGACTGCCTCCCGCGACGTCTACGATCCGCTATAGCAACCACCCTTAATTTTACTGGATGCTTGGCCAAGAACTGCCTGCCTTTCCGCTATCCATCGTGCCCAAAGCGGGGCCCACCAAATAAAAATAAAGCAATTTCAATGCGTATTCCTTGCCTCCTGAAGAGTACCGCAACGGCCGGATCTCGTCGTAAGCAGCACCCCTACTATAACACAGGCCGTACCGAGTACTTGGACTTGAGTAATCTCTTCCTTGAGAAAGACGGCAGAACTAGCAATAACAATAATTGGAATCAAATTCATAAACACCGCCGCCCGCGCGGGGCTCACTTTCACAAGGGCTTGGTAGTAAAGCAGATTGGTCATTGGGGAAAGTATAGACAAATATGCCAATGCCATTAGTAGCATCGGCGAGAAATTCATTTCTCCAATATCGGGCGCCTCAAGGAGGCTCAACGGTACTAACACAATCATTCCAGCGATGTACGAGCTCGCAGTTGCGGCGGCCGCGGAACGGTTAGACAACGCCACACGACTGTACACGGTATACGTTGCCCAGCTGAGCTGCCCCAGCAATATATAAAGATCACCCTCATTAAAAGACAGCTGAAGTAAGTATTCCAGGGAACCTCGACATATGATCCAAACCAACCCGACGAAAGAAAGAAACATCCCAAACACGCTCACACTCGTAAGCTGCTCCTTGTTCCAAAACCAAGAAAATAGAGCCACCCACATAGGGGTCGACGCCGCAATAATTCCGGCGTTCGAAGCGGAGGTAGACTGCAGTCCCAGATAAAATAGAGTGCCGGCACCTATCACTCCCGTGAGCGCCATTACCACCGTACTCCTTTTATCTTTAAGCAGCTCTGACCACCACCTGTCCTGAGTTCTCCAACCCATTAGCGTCAGTAATATCGCGCCAACTACCGTTCTCACAGCGATAAGTGTCAAGGGGCCTAGACTATCGAGCATAAATTTCCCCGCAGGAAAATTTGTTGCCCACAAGCACACGACACCGAATAAGAGAAAATAAGACGCCAAATTATTTTGCCCTCTATGCCGGGTTTATGACACGCAAACGCGGGTTCCCCTCGCAGTAAGGAAAGGCGATGTGTGGTACGCGGACCCCGCGAACTGACTCACTAACTAGGCTATCCCCATGCAAATATGCATCTCACGCTTTCGCACATCAGGAGCAATCACAAGTCAGAACGATGGCTCAAAGCCCGCCCCTGAATGGCAGACCGATACTAACGCTGAGCCGTCGAAGCTATTCGTTCACTCGTCGCCGTATTGCACAAGGGAGAAAACTCCATGGGGCTTCAACTGATCGGCCCCTTTTAAGAAGGACAATTCTATAAGAAAGGCCGTCTCAACGACGATTCCGTCGAGCGCCTCTACCAGCCGAATTGCAGCTTTCGCGGTGCCACCAGTGGCCAACAAATCATCCACTACTAGAACGCGGCTCTTCGGGGAAAAAGCATCTCTATGTAGCTCAAGCGTGTCAAAACCATACTCGAGCTCATAACTTTCCGACAAGGTAGCCGACGGCAATTTGCCTGGCTTTCGTACCAGTGCATGCCCGCACCCCAAGGCATACGCAAGGGCCGATCCGAGCAGAAAACCGCGAGATTCAATACCTACAATGAGATCGATTTTCTTTCTATAACGCTCCACAAAAATATCTACGATTTGTCTCCAAGCCTCTCCGTCAGCGAGCAACGGCGTAATATCTTTGAACACAATACCAGCCTTGGGAAAATCGGGAATATCGCGAATTAACTTGCGTATATCTAGCACATCTATCTCCTGACAGTCTCTTCTGCTTGGCCCTCCAGCAGCATACATACTCTATCTTGGAACCTTCTTCGCCTGACGTATACGCGGTAGGTACCGCATAGGATCCCGCGCACTTTTTCCTCTACGGACTTCAAAATGCAGATTTGGGCCGGTCACTCGCCCTGTTTGACCAACCTCCCCGACAATGTCTCCTTGCAATACCCTTTGACCAGCTTGCACTAGATTCCGTCGGTGATGAGCATATACCGTTGTAAACCCGTCACTATGTTTCAGAATAACTACTTTTCCATACCCGCGGAGAACATCGCTAAACATTACCCGTCCGGTGCCCGCAGCGCGCACTAACGTCCCAACCGGAGCGGCGATATCTATACCATCGTGGAAGCTACCGTTTCGGGGGCCAAATCCCGACGTCAAGATACCTTTCACAGGCCAAGTGAATTTCTGCCGGCCTTTTTCTACCCCGCCGCGCCTTACGCGCCCGGCCTCGACTTTTCGCTCTCTATCTTTCGTGGCCTTTGCTCGCCTCGGGCTGGCATGTTTTCTGGGCTCTTCATACGTAGCGCCCTGCGGAACGAGCAAACTTTGGCCAACTTCGATTCTATCCGGATCCCGTATATCATTGAGAGATGCTAATTCTTTGTAGGACACCCCGTACGCGGCTCCAATCCATGTCAGCGTCTCCCCCGGCCTTACCACATGATACCGGCTCTGACCGCGTGAGCAGCCATTCAGGGCAGAAACCGCAAAAAGACACAGCAACAGGATTCCACTTCTCCACCGCCACACCACGCCGTCCCCTTTCCAAAAATCGTCTCAAGCTGCTATAAGGCTAATTACCATTTTCGGGCGAACGCCCCACTTTGTCAAGAAACAATGTCCACCACAATCTGCCGTAAAAGAACCTCACCCGCCCGGCTATGGTAATCAGTCGCCTCGCGTAAATCTATGCGACGATATTGTGATTGTAGCGCCGATACCAACAAGCAACAGAGAGGAGGCCACCTCTTCCCATCTGAGGGAAAAACGTCTCGCTCCATCTCTGGACGCTCCTGGGGTCCCGGAATACTCTGCTCGCACGCCTACCGAACCCTCGGCTTTATAGGCCGGCTCCGCTCGGAACGGCCACAACCCAAGAACCGAACCAAAGACCAGACCGACCAATACTCCGCAAATATTGGAACGGTAACGAGCTAGTAGCCATCGCATAATGTTCGCGACGAAGACTACGCCGAGCAGCACCCCAACGCACACCGGACCTACTACGCCGACCCCCTCCATTAACGCGGAAACGTCTACCCCGCCAGGCACAGCGTCGCCGAAAAGCCCTGCCTTTACCTGATCGATTCCGTGTAGGATCGGCAGATATTGGCCCAAGAGGAGGAGAATGTAAGCGCCGGATAATCCGGGCAGGATCATCGCCCCGGCCCCAAGGAACCCGGCGACCAAAAGCGGCAACACTGACCCTTCACTACTTAAAGTGGAGCCAGAACCTCCTAGACCAAAGGTGAGCGCCATCATAAACGAAAAAAATAGAACAGCAAAAAAGAAAAATCCCCCGGAAATGGGTTTTGCCTGCGCGCACACGAGCGGCAAGCTGCCAAGGGTCAATCCTATGAAGAGCGAATACGTGACGGCACGATATTCGCTGACCGCCGACTTAATAGGCCCAGCGCAAAACAATATGGTAAGCCCAGCACTCATCACAACCAGCAACAAAAACACAAGCGATTTACCGCGTACGCGAAGGGTTGTCACATCGGCCACTGCATCTATAAAACGAGAATACACCCCCACGGCTAGGAGCATTGTACCTCCACTGACCCCCGGAACGAGGTTTGCGAGGCCCATCATTATTCCACCCGCAACTGCGCGCAGGTTTCGGCTCTTCTTGTGCGTCATCTATAACCACTGGCATCGGTACACGGTTCAGCCGCTCCCGAGCGACTTCCTTTCTAACTCGCGAGATGCCGGTTTCAAAACAAAAGAGAAAATTCTCACTTGATCATCGTTTTTCGTCGCCGGGGTGGCGCGGCATCTTTTTGTAACTTGTACTCCATACTGTCCACCAGAGCCTGCCAGCTCGCCTCAATGACGTTGTGCGATACGCCGACGGTACCCCATCTATCGCGCGCGTCACCGGATTCTATCAACACCCGGACCGTCGCACTCGTGCCTTGCCCTGCCCCTAACACTCTGACCTTGTAATCATGCAATTCCACGTCCCCCAATTGGGGATAAAATTTAATTAGGGCCTTCCTTAACGCCTCGTCAAGGGCATTAACAGGACCGTTCCCTTGAGCTGCCGTATGCTCGACTCGTCCGTCGGGGCCTTCGAGCATGATCGTCGCTTCAGATAAGGGCGGTTCATTTTCATTTCGTTTCTCATCTATCACTCTAAAGCCTATTAGACGAAAATTTCGGACCCTTCCCTTCAACGCGCGCCGCATTAATAATTCAAAGGACGCTTCAGCGCCTTCATACTGGTATCCCGAGTACTCGAGCTCTTTCACATTCTCCAATATCACTTTGACCGCGGGGTCCGAACTATTCATCTTCAGACCGAATTCCTTGGCCTTGTAAACAACATTACTACGACCTGACAAGTCAGACACTAGGACTCTTTGCGAATTACCCACTAGTTCAGGATCAATATGTTCGTAAGTCTCTCTATTCTTCTGCACCGCAGCCACGTGAAGTCCTCCCTTGTGCGCAAAAGCACTAGCCCCCACGTAAGGTTGCCTCTTATTAGGCTCCACATTTGCCAATTCATACACGAGCCGGGAGAGTTGTGGCAGTCGTTTGAGTCGCTTGGGACTCACGCATCGGTAACCCATCTTGACCTGCAAATTAGGTATGACTGAACAGAGATTTGCATTGCCACACCGCTCACCAAAACCATTAATGGTTCCTTGTACATGGTGAGCGCCGGCTCGCACGGCTGCCAATGAGTTGGCGACTGCCAGCTCCGAGTCATTGTGACAGTGAATACCGATTTCTGTTGGGACGGCCTTTTGAGCAGCACACACTCCCCCCTCAATCGCTATACCTATACTTCCGCCCCGGGTATCACACAGCACGATGGTGTCGGCCCCGGCATCGGCCGCAACCTTCAAACACTCCAGCGCATAGGTTGCATTTTCACAATAGCCATCGAAAAAATGTTCGGCATCGAAGATCACCTCATCAACCCGCTTCTTCAGGTACGCAATCGAATCTCCTATGACCTCGAGATTGGCCGTCTTAGAAATCCGCAAATCGTCACGCACATGCAAATCCCAAGTTTTCCCAACGATGGTAACTGCTGGGGTGTTCGCTTGGAGAAGCAGCCGGATGTTCGAATCGTCGGACGCCTTGACGTTAGCACGACGGGTCGAGCCAAAAGCCGCAATACGTGCGTATTTGAGCTTCAATTTTTGTACCGCCCCGAAGAATTCTTTGTCCCGTGGATTGGATCCGGGCCAACCGCCTTCGATATAGTGCACGCCAAACGCATCCAATTGCTCTGCGATACGAAGCTTATCATCGAGGGTAAAGGACACATCCTCGGACTGACAACCGTCCCTCAGCGTCGTGTCGTATAAAGTAATTTTCTTCATACCCTGCTCGCAGTGTCCATATTATAAAAGTTTCAATCGTAATTCGAGATTAAAGCATCGTGCAGGACCCTAACCGCTAATTCCGCGTATTTGGCATCAATAATAATCGATATTTTAATTTCAGAAGTCGAAATCATTTGGATATTGATACCTTCGGCGGCTAACACTTCGAACATTCTGGAGGCAACTCCAGCATGACTTCGCATACCCAGCCCTACGATTGAGACCTTGGCTACATTCGAATCGGAGACGATATCACCGGCACCGATATCCGGTGCTGCTTTCCTCACTCGGGCAAGAGCTTTTCCCAGTTCACTGCGAGGAACCGTAAACGTAACGTCCGTCTTCTCCTCCGCACCAGCATTTTGGATTATCATATCCACCACTATCTCATCTTCGGCAATAGGACCGAAGAGCTTAGCAGCTAGTCCCGGCCGGTCCGGAACACGCAGTAAAGTAATCTTAGCTTGGTCTAGATCTGACGTGACACCCGACACAATGACACTTTCCATCTTGTCATCCTCCTCGACTAGCCAAGTCCCCTGGGTCGTTGAAAAACTCGACCGCACGTGCACCGGCACACGATACCTTTTCGCGAGCTCTACCGAGCGTATTTGAAGGACTTTGGCTCCAAGGCTAGAAAGTTCCAGCATCTCATCATACGAAATCCGCTGGAGCTTATGAGCAGAGGGGCACACGTTGGGATCCGCACTATAGACCCCGTCGACATCGGTATATATCTCGCAAACTTCAGCTCCGATTGCTGACGCGACTGCAACGGCCGTGGTATCTGACCCACCGCGGCCTAGCGTCGTCACGTTACCATTTACATCCACGCCCTGAAAGCCGGCAATTACGGGAATTTGCCCTGAACGCAACGCCTCGTTGATTCTCTCCGTTTCTATCTTTTTGATTCGGGCCTGGCCATGTATACCCTCGGTCTCTATCTGTATTTGATGTCCCAGAAATGACACCGCAGCAACGCCTAATTTTCTCAGCGCAATTGTAAACAATGCCACAGTCACTTGTTCCCCGGTGGAAACAAGAACGTCAGTTTCCCTGCGGTCCGGCATCTCCGCCAATTCTTTCGCCAAACCGAGCAAGCGGTTGGTTTCACCGCTCATGGCCGATAGCACTACGGCAGTTTCACCAGCATGCGTATTATTGACAGCGACTTTTTCAGCTACCCTTTTTATGCGTGCGATAGACCCCACGGAGGTTCCACCAAACTTTTTTACCGTCAGCATGTTTCAGACGACCTTCCGATTCTCGAGCGACGCATTTCTCATAACATTCTCGTAACGTATACCGTTAGCCTCAATCGTAATTTTCCGCTCATCTCCACGCAGCAGCTCAAGAGAGACAAAAAGATGCTCGTTCACCAAGTCTTTTAAAATATCCGGCAGGTACTCAAACCACTCTATAACCGTGATGCCGGAACCGAACAGGTAGTCCTCAAGGCCAATGTCCTCTATTCCGCCTTCTTCTAGGCGGAATAGATCCAGGTGGTACAGCGGCACTCTGCCAGTATAGTGTTCCACGACCAGAGTAAAGGTCGGGCTGATTATCGTATCATCCCTGATTCCCAGACTCTGGCCGATGCCCTTCACTAGGCAAGTCTTACCCGCACCCAAATCCCCGCAAATGCCCACGACCATCTGCGGCATCAACACGTCCCCGAGCCTTTTCCCGAGGCGCAACGTCTCTTCAGCCGACGATGTCAAAATAACCACGCGTGGGTGTCCTTCCGGGTAAGACACCCACCATTTCACTGATTGTTTCCGAAAGATTATCAATCAGGTCGCTTGCCAACATACCTATTCGGTTGCCTGCCGCGGCTACCCTGTTCCCGGTAAAACCATGTAAGAATGCCCCCAAACAGCAGGCTTTTCCAAGGTCAACGCCTTGGGCAACGAGGCCAGCTATGACCCCAGCTAAAACATCCCCCATCCCCGCGGTTGCCATCCCCGCGTTTCCTGTAGGGTTGATAAACACGCGTCCGTTTGGAAACGCTATTACCGTACGAGCGCCTTTTAAAACCAAATAAACGCGGTGTTCGGAGGCAAAATTCCTCGCAATGCTAATTCGGTTTGCCTGGACATCTTTCGTCGTCGAACGCACCAAGGTCGCCATTTCGCCCGGGTGTGGGGTTAAGATCAAGGGAGCCCGAGCGAGCCTCAAGATCCTTAAATCGGATGCCAAACAATTTAGACCGTCCGCATCTATTAGCAACGGCACGGTATTGTTTGTAACAAGCCATTTCGTAATCCGTCGTGTTTCCGTAGAAACGCCTAAGCCGGGACCCAGACATACCGCGTTCTTTCCTGCGAGGACTTTTTTCAACGCCGCGGCATCGTGTTTCATAGCTCCGTTACGGGTTTCCGGTAGAGAATCCGTCATTGCCTCCGTGATGGAACAGGCAAAGATCGTACCTAGCCCTGCTGGCCCTGCTAGCGTAAGCAGTCCTGTACCGCAGCGTAGGGCCGCTCTGGCACTGAGCACTGCCGCGCCGCTTTTCCCTCGTGAGCCCGCGACGACGAGTAAATGTCCATAGTCTCCTTTGTGAGAATCAGAAACCCTTACCGGTATTGATTCCCTCATCTCATGTTCCAGTAGGACTTCCGTTTTTGGATTTATCGACGACACAGCTTCGGCCGTGATACCAATATCAACACAAATCAACCTACCGCTATAATCAGTACCTGGAAAAACAACCTGGCCTATTTTGGGGTAGCCAAAGGTTACCGTCGTGGTAGCGCGAACCGCCTCATTGATTGGTCGCCCAGTATCCGTGTCTATTCCTGAAGGGATATCGACCGCAACAACCGGTGCTCCAGACGCGTTGATCGCCCTAACCAAGGCAAGGTGCAAACCTGAAATAGCAGACCTCAAACCGGTACCGAACATCGCATCGACTATTAGGTCACTACCACTAATTTTCTCGGCAACCTCACTCACATGCTTCTTCGTCACGACTTTTCTCATCTGTCCACGCGACCGAAGGTAGCCTTCCATCCCGCGTTTGGCGTCTCCTCTTACCGTTTTTTTATCTGCTACCAAAAAGACACATGGAGCAAAACCCTTTTCCTTAAGGGCACGAGCAGCGACAAAGCCATCGCCACCGTTATTCCCCTTCCCCGCAATAATAATAATCGACTTTAGGGTCGCCGATCCAAACAGATCCAATATCACCTGCGCAGCACCCTCACCGGCACGTTTCATAAGTTCGTAGCTACTAGTTTTACCGTGTTCAATGGTCAAACGCTCAATATCAGCCATTTCGCTTGCGGAAAGAACAAACACGGTTACTCCTCTAGGCGAAACAGCCTTCAACCAATGTGAACCTGGAGAGCGTCGGCCACTTCCTGCGCGTACGCGCGCACCACACCCTCTTCTTCTCCTTCTACCATTACTCGCACTAGGGGTTCCGTTCCCGAGTAACGCACCAATAACCTACCATTATCTCCCAATTTATCAGAGATATTTTTCATAATTTTGCATACTGGTTCTACTTTATTTAGGTCTTTTCGCTGCCGAACAGTCACATTGATCAAGACCTGAGGATACCGGCGTACGATCTGCCTAATTTCTGACAACGGGCGCTGGTTTTGTACCATAATAGCTAAAACGGAAAGGAACGTTGCAATCCCATCTCCGGTCGTATTGACATCGAGCAATATAATATGGCCAGATTGCTCGCCGCCAATATTGTATCCCCCTCGGAGCATTTCTTCGACGACGTAACGATCTCCGACGGGTGTTCGTACCAACTTCGCGCCCATTTTACGCAATGCTACCTCGAGGCCAAGGTTGCTCATTACCGTCGCTACCAATGTTTTCCGCTGTAAGCGGGCCGTTTCTAACCTATCTTTCGCCAAGATGCCGAGAGTTACATCTCCATCCACCACGGCTCCTGCGTCGTCAACCAAAATCGCACGATCGGCATCGCCGTCGAGCGCAATTCCCAGATCAGCTTCGTGCAGCCGCACTAGTCCGCAGACCTGCTGAGGATGTAGAGCGCCACAATCCTCATTGATGTTAGTGCCATCAGGTTTCGTGCTAACGGCGATCACCTCGGCGCCCAATTCTGAGAGCACCTCAGGCGCAACTTTGTAGGCCGCCCCGTTCGCGCAATCGATGACTACTTTTAGACCCCTCAGGTTTAGTTCCTTAGGAAACGAACTTTTCACAAAATCCCGGTATCGGGCGAGGGCATCGTCAATCCGTACCGCCTTACCAATTGAACCGGTAGTAGGACGTACCTCACTCATCCGATTGCCCTGTACTAGTTCGGTTATCCTGTCCTCTACCTCATCAGGGAGTTTAAGCCCGCGGTTGGAAAAGATCTTTATCCCATTGTCCTCAAACTTGTTATGTGACGCAGAGATCATTACACCCGCGTCCGCCCCTAGATCTCTGGTTAGAAACGCGATGCCCGGCGTCGGCAATGGACCCACTAGAAGGACATCTCCCCCCATTGAGCAAATGCCTGAAGCCATAGCCGTCTCCAGCATATATCCCGACAAACGTGTGTCTTTCCCAATTAGAATTTTGTGATGTTGGGGTTCACCCTGGAAAACACAAGTCAGTGCCTGTCCTACGCGGAGGGTCGTCTCTGATGTGATGGGTTCCACATTCACTGTTCCCCGTATACCGTCGGTTCCGAACAGTTTCCGCAATTGCCTTTTATCTTCCATTTTCCGATGTTGCCACTTTGGATCGGGAACCTCAATCTACACACTACCCCCCCACAAAGAAAAACGCAGCGAGCAAAAGTACTGCCTTTTTCCCCCAGCCCGTCCTCACTTATCTGTATTGCGAGTGGCCTCTACCTTATCTGGAATTGTTGTTTTCTCTGTGGCTCTAAGAACCCGGCGTTTCGGCATCCGGGACTATGCTAAACTCGGCCAATATTCCATCTATATCCGGGCCATCTAATGATTCTTTTTCGAGGAGAACCTCAGCCATCCGATGCAAAAGAGCAATATTAGTTTCTAACAGTTCCTTCGCCTTATCGAACGCGTTCTTTATGATATTCCTCACCTCTGTATCGATTTCGATGGCGGTCTCTTCTGAGTAGTCTTTTGTCTGTGTTATGTCTCTTCCCAAGAAGATCTGTTCGTCCTTCTTTCCAAAAGTCATAGGGCCCAGGCGCTCACTCATACCCCATTCGCAGACCATACGTCTCGCAAGTTCAGTCGCCTTTTCCAGATCGTCGCCAGCTCCTGTGGTGGTATGGCCCAGCACCAATTCCTCGGCGACCCGACCGCCAAACATTATGGATAAGCGTTTTAATATATAGTCCTTAGAAAACGTATGTTTATCGTCAACGGGGAGCTGTTGCGTAACGCCTAGTGCCATACCGCGCGGAATGATCGTCACTTTATGAACCGGGTCGGTACCTGGCGTAAGCTTAGCTACCAGCGCGTGCCCCGCCTCGTGGTACGCAGTGTTCCGTCGCTCATCTAGCGTCAAAATCATGCTTCGACGTTCGGCTCCCATGAGCACTTTGTCCTTGGACAATTCGAAATCGTCCATCTCTACCTTTTCTTTGTCTCTCCGCGCGGCAAGCAAAGCCGCTTCATTCACCAAATTTTCCAGGTCGGCGCCAGAAAACCCAGGCGTACCGCGGGCGATTTTAGAAACGTCTACTTTGTCGTCCATCGGCACCCTGCGCGTATGCACATTCAGTATTTCCTCTCGGCCTCGTACGTCAGGCGACGGAACCACTACCCGACGGTCGAAACGGCCGGGCCGCAGAAGAGCGGGGTCTAAAACGTCAGGGCGATTGGTCGCGGCAATCAAAATTACGCCCTCGTTGGCCTCAAATCCGTCCATTTCTACAAGTAGTTGATTAAGGGTTTGTTCGCGTTCGTCGTGACCTCCGCCCAGCCCTGCGCCGCGGTGTCTACCGACCGCATCAATCTCATCGATAAAAATAATACAAGGGGCCTGTTTTTTCCCTTGTATAAAAAGATCCCGTACGCGAGAAGCCCCAACACCGACGAACATCTCCACAAAATCAGACCCGCTGATCGAGAAGAACGGAACACCCGCTTCCCCCGCTATAGCACGTGCTAACAAAGTTTTCCCGGTTCCAGGCGAACCAACTAGCAGAACTCCTTTGGGAATCCGACCCCCTAAACGCGTAAATTTCTTTGGGTCCTTAAGGAACGCAATAATCTCTTCGAGTTCCTGCTTCGGCTCCTCTACTCCCGCGACATCACTGAAAGTGATCCTATGTTCGTTTTCTGTGAGCAACTTCGCGCGGCTTTTGCCAAACGACATTGCCTTCCCGCCCCCCATTTGCATCTGGCGCATGAAGAAGACCCAGACCCCAATTAGCAACAGCATCGGAAACCACTGTATCAGCACGGTAATATACCATGGGTCACCCGTTTCCGGTCGCGCCGCCACACGCACGCCGCGTTCACGCAATACCCTCATAAGATCGGGGTCGTCCGTTGGTACGTAAGTTTTGAACCGGTCGTCGTTGCGAAACCTGCCGCGTATTACTTGGCCCTCTATCAGCACCTCAGACACTTCGCCCTTTTCTACCGCCGTGAAAAAGTCACTAAAGACGATATCGGGCTCTCTCGGCTCCTGCCGATTAAAAAGGTTGAACATCAGGAGGAACATCAACCCAAGGACCAACCACAATGCGAGATTAGAAGAAACCTTGTTCACTGGATCACCTTTCACGTTACCAGGTTAAAATATCACAGTTTTTACTGGGCCGCCAACGGGGCTACCCGCATTTCGTACACATACTCGGACTCCGCGGTTACGGTAGCCAACGCAGCCCGCGCGCACCCGGGCACCCATACTATTTCACCGTATACCTGCACCACTGGAAATCCGTTTCGCAGTGAGGGTCGTATTCGATTTTGGGCGAGGACGTCCTTTACCATCTTGTGGCCTTCCATTCCCATGGGCCGTATCCGATCTTGACGTCGATGATTTCTTATAGATAACCCTCGATCGGGAGAAACCACTGCGTAATCAAAGAACGTACGCCACAGGTCCCCAGATCGAGCCGCCGCTGGCCCACCGTTCCACCTCACGGGTTCCGACACACTGACAGTCCATCTCGAATGGAGTTCGAGGTTCTTTCTCCCGGCAAACTTATGCTCGTACGGCTCCACCGCGACAGGATCCTCATCCGATTCGATCACGACCGCATCTCCGACCCGTGCGGCCCTCATCTTGCCAGGGAGTTGTATAGAACCCGATGTACGTCTCAACGTCAAATCCCGCAGGGCTAAGAGGTGCGCGCTCTGTAAATTTTTTGCCCGTGCCTCCGCCCACAAACGCAAGATTCGCGTTTGAAGTCCCGCGGGCTGCGAAAGGAATTTAGGGATGGAAAGGAACCCTTCATCCGTTATTACATCGTGGCCCGATTGGCGCGCCATGTCCTCCAACAGCTCTTCTTCCTCCCTCGTGACTGTAGCCAGTGACGCGAGCCTTTTTGCAATTTGAGGTGAGAATTCTTTTCGGAGTATTGGTATTAAGTAACGACGTACTCTGTTTCTAGTGAAGGTAGTGTCTTCGTTGCTCGGATCTCCCACCGATGGAATCCGTCTTTCTACGTTGTATTTTTCGATATGAACTCTTGAACAACGGAGCAATGGACGTGCCAGCCACCCGTTCCTGAGCGGGGCAATACCAGCCAAGCCCCGACGGGCGGCCCCTCGCATCAAGTGTAATAGCACCGTCTCAGCCTGATCATCTTCGTTATGACCAGTAAATACAAAAGAAAGCGGGACTTGGCGCTTCACTCTCAGAAAATATTTGTAGCGGGCCTCCCTAGCCCACGCCTCGATCCCAATCCTGACCGCTGGAGGGGTGAGTCGTTCTACGAAAATGGGAACATTCCACTCCAAACAAACCGACCTTACCAGGTTCTCTTCGTCTAAGGACTCAGCTCTTAACCCGTGATTCACATGCAACACGTGGACTCGTAGACGCAACGACGGTGCCAGAGTCCTAACGGCCGCTAACAACGCCATGGAATCCGGCCCCCCAGAGCAAGCAACCCCTACGTACCCGCTTCTTTCGCGGAAAGGTAATGATCGCAGCGATTCCAAGACTTTGTGTTCTAAGTGCCGCATAGTACTTCAGCCACAAAGGACTTCAGATTGAACACCCTGCCACACTAACACTAGAGAAACGAAGGTGCCCTAGAACGTCATCAACCTCCTTTTGCGTTCGCAACCACTACCGCGACGGTCGCAACAATAGCAAAAACCACCCCAATTCCAGCTACTACTTTCATAAAAATCTCTAATGGATCCATACGTCACTCTCCTTTGGACACTGTTTCCCCCGTTGCATCACTATAACGGCCTTTTTTCTTTTGCTACCACTCCCCAATTGCCGCCCGCGGACAACGTTCCGATCCACTGAGCCATCCCTTTTCCTAGGCTTCTCGCGGGCCTACCGGCCCCCACGTAGCGGCGGGCGGACTTGAACCGCCGACCTAGGGTTTATGAGTCCCTCGCTCTAGCCTCCTGAGCTACGCCGCCACGAAGTGTTAAACCGGGAGGTGCTTCAATTGTCAAGAGCGGCCTGACTTGCCCGGGCAACGCCATCGCCCAGTCGTCCATCTACGGTTTTAGGGCTCTATGAAACAGCTTCACGCGGCCTCCGTCGGTCTCTCCGCGCTTGCCCCTCCTGAACCAGTTTCACGGACGGCAGACAGTTCTCTTTCTAGGACATCTGCCCACGCCCTCATATACACCATAACGTCCTCACGGACATTATATCGTAAGTTCCGCCCCGAGGACGGTAAAGCGCCCAATACTGCAGGGCTACTCAATTTTTCGAGGAACTCTATATCTTCTAGAGATAGCCCGATTTCCAACATACGCCCAATTATTGCGTCTATCCGCTCCCCACTCGTTCCGCAGTATTCGCGGCTTATGGAGGACCAATCTCCTATCCGCCTAATAGCCGCCTCATGTATTTCACCTCTACAGAAGTCGGTCACGGTTTGCGCTAGATGCCCACAGTTACAAGAGCCAAGGTGACCCCATTCGTAACGTGCGCCGGTACTCAACCGAAGCGCGGTTTTGCGGAGGGCTCGAACTAACATCTTCGTAGGTTTCGCCATACTTTCAAAATTTCGCTGTATTACTATGTTTATGTTCCTTGTTCGCCTTAGTCTCCGTCGCCTCCCCTATAAGGCAGAACGTCAGCACGGACGGCTACATCCTAACTTACTTAAGCGTGTGGGAATCTGGACGCCACAATGAACTTACCCCAGAAACACTGACGGTCTCGGCACCGAGCCCAATTTGAAACAGTTTTCGTTCCGTAATTTCCAAACAGGAGAGCTTTCCACCGTAGACCAAACCAGTATCGATGCCTATTTTATAGGGTAAATCAAAATAGACCTCTCGCTGCGGAGTATGACCAAATATTACGGTGCGTTCCAGAACGTGAGGCGACATGTAAAAGGCCTCTCGTATCCAGAGGAGATCCTCGGTGAGTTGAGAACTTAAACCTCGTGTCGGGTTAATTCCGGCATGGACGCACAAAACGCTGTCAATCTCACACGTCAACCCCAATTCCAGGAAAAATTCTCTATGGGTTTCGGGTAGAATTTCGTCCTCTCCGGAAAGACTCCCAGGATCCTCAAATCCATAACTCCTTAGGGTTTCGATCCCTCCGTTCAAGAGGAATGCATCCCCATGGCAACCCCCATACCCCAAAAAATCCAGGAACATATCCTCGTGATTTCCCTTCAAAAATGTGCTCTGGCATCGACGATTCGTCTTTAGCTCGAGCAACAAGTCCACCACACTTCTGGTGTCAGAACCACGATCTATATAGTCCCCCAAGAATACAATTCTGTCACTTGGTCCCAACTCCAGTCGCCTCAGGAGTCGTTCAAGCTCTGTCGCGCAACCGTGGATGTCTCCTACTACGAACGTTCTTCCGGTATTTTGCTTCACGTGAATGCCTCAGATCTGCCTACAAAATGAGGCGGCAATCATTTGCCGCGATACTTCGGCTCCCGCTTCTCCCTGAAAGCTTTGATGCCCTCTCGAACATCCTCCGTCTTCAATAGCCCCCTCTGTGCTGCCATTTCGTCGGTCAAAACATCACCGAGACCCGCACCGAGGCCAGCATGCATCGAAGACTTAATTAACCCCAACGCGAGAGGAGCATTGAGAGAGAGCTTTCGTGCGTACTCCGACGTTTGTTCCACGAAACTACACTCCGGAAAAATCTTGTCAGCGATGCCCATTTTCTCCGCTTCATCAGCGTCTATCGTATCACCAGTCATTGCCATCGCCATGCCTCGCATGCCCGTTAACCTAGGTAAAAAATAACTGGCACCGCCATCAATAGTGAGTCCCCTTTTGACGAAGACCAAAGAGAATTTCGCTGCCGAAGATAACAACCGTATGTCGGAAGCTAGCGCAAGTGAGCACCCGTAACCGACCGCAGAACCGTTCACGGCGGCAATCACAGGTTTCTTCATATTCCAAATAATTCGTATTACAGCGTTAAAGCCGTCTTCCGTCAGCTCCTCACCGGGCACCATTGGTTCTGTTGGTCCAGCCCGTAGATCAGCCCCGGAACAAAAAGCGGATCCTACACCGGTTAGAACAACAACCCGCGTCTCGCCGTCACTCCCGCAAGCGGTCAACGCCTGCTTCAACGAATAAATCGTTTCTCTATCCAACGCGTTCCTTCTCTCGGACCTATTAAGCGTTAACCAGCGCACTGACCCCTGTTTTTCATCAAGCACTACCCCCATCCTGCCTCCTCGTTATAGCCTCGCCTAAGATTAGCCTCTCATAAATTTGCCGTGCGATCACTATTCTCTCTCTTCACTCTACCTCTCGAATTTCCTTTATCAACCGCCCGCTTGTTAAACCACACGCCCAACGGGCGTGACCGTAACCCCCTCCCATTGTGACGTAAGGCATTCCCAGTCCTGAAGGCGCGTTGACCACGGCCTCGTAAGGTGCTAGCCGTGCTGTGTTTCCCCCCGCGAGGTCTGCATGTCATCACTGTGGCGAAGTAGTATTTTCCTTATAGGCGTCGCCCTGCTCGGCCTCGGTGCCGGAAACACTCTGGTAGCACAGTTCAAGGTAGCAGAATATGAAACAAACCTTGCTTCCTTGGAGCCTTTGGATGGAAAAGTGCTGATTTTTGGAGAGACGGCCAAACTTCACCACTTCTCCGGCAACGCATTGAGCCGACTCGCATTCACACAAGCTAAACTCGACTTTTACCACGTACTCCGTAAAACAGGCTGGCTGATGCTCGGCACGGGTTTCCTGTTTTCCCTGATCGCCATACGACGGCAAAAACATTACCAATCGCCATGGTTGCCATCGTAAGAAGACGCTCATTTCTTCCCCCGGTTCTAGCGCTATTGCTATAAGGGGCAGCCGCCGGAAACGCAATCCAATAGGTAACAGTTTTACAATATCACGGAAAAGTGATATTTCTTGGAAGAACCGTTGACAATTTGGATCTGCCCTACTAGTCTGGCAGTGCCGTTCCGCATGGGGGTATGTGTGAAAGCTCACAAACAAGTGATCCTCGAGAAGGCCCTAAACAACGAGCCGGTAACCGCCGAGGAAGGCTATACCCTATTAGATTTCCCTAACGAGGAACTACCGGCACTGCTGGAGGCTGCGGCCCTACTTCGCGATCGCGATAAAGGCAAAACCGTTACCTACTCACGAAAAGTTTTTTTGCCTGTCACGAACCTCTGCCGGGACCGGTGTTCATATTGCACTTTCCGAAAAGATCCTCGTGACACAGACGCCTGGACTATGAGCCATGGAGATCTCCGCGAGTGGCTGGATCGTGCCAAGGAGCAAGGGTGCAAAGAGGCCCTGATGTGTTTAGGCGATAAGCCTGAGTACGCTTTTAGTAGCTACCGCGCGGCATTAGCGAAGCTAGGACACAAAACTACAACGGAATTCGTTTATCGCGCCTGCGAAATCGCCCTCGAGTATGGCATTCTTCCACATACAAATGCTGGGGTCATGTCGTTAGCCGAAATGAAGAAACTGAAGGACGTGAACGTCAGTCTAGGGCTGATGCTGGAAAACATAAGCCCTAGACTATGCGAGCGGGGAATGGCGCACTTTTCCGCTCCAGACAAGCGTCCCGAAGTACGGGTAAAGATGATTCGTGAAGCCGGTGAGCTTGAAATTCCCTTTACAACCGGAATTTTGATCGGCATTGGCGAGACCCGAATGGAGGTAGTGGATAGCCTCCTGGCAATCCGCAAATTACACCAGAAGTACGGCCATATTCAAGAAGTTATCGTTCAGAATTTTCGAGCGAAGCCCAATACAAGAATGGCTGATGCACCGGAGCCGGAAAACCTCGAACTGGCACGGACAATAGCGGTGGCCCGACTCCTTCTCGGCGGGCAAATGAACCTACAGGCCCCGCCTAACCTTAGCCCAGACGATCATAAACTCATCCTCAGATCCGGAATAAATGACTGGGGAGGAATTTCTCCCGTTTCAAAAGATTATGTGAATCCCGAGGCCGCTTGGCCTCATCTGGAAATTCTGGAAAAAACCTGCAATCAAGAAGGATTTTCTCTGCGCGAAAGACTTGCAATTTACGAGGAATATATTGAAAGACCAGGGTTCCTCCTACCTGCCTTGCAGCCGCGCACTCGAGAACTTCACGTAGAAGTTACGGCGTAGCAATAACAAATTCGGCGCGCGGCAGAAAGCAATATCCGACCGAATTTAAGGAGATCATACAGTGACAGCCAAAACACTAGACGGCATACTTGACAGCATTAGTCACGACGTCAGCTCTATTCTCCACCAGGCAATGGAGGAGAAGGAAGTCTCTTGGAAAGACGCGCTGCGCTTGTGTACAGCGTCCGGCCTCGACCTGCACGCAATAGGTCTGGTTGCGGACGAAATGCGCCGAAGACAGGTCGGCGACGTCGCTACGTATGTGGTTAATCGAAATATCAATTTCACTAACGTCTGCATCAAGCACTGTACTTTTTGCGCCTTCAGCAGAGAATTTCGGGAGGAAGAAGGCTACTTTTTGCCCGAGGGAGAAATAATTCGCCGAGCTCAGGAAGCGATCGAAATGGGTGCTACCGAAGTTTGCCTGCAAGCTGGTTTGCCCCCGAAGATGAAGGGTAGTTTATACATCGACTTAACTCGCGCAGTCAAAAACGCGTTCCCCGACCTCCACGTTCACGCATTCTCCCCTGAGGAAGTTTTATACGGCTCCGTTCGGTCGGGCATTCCAATCCTAGAGTACCTCCGTGGCCTCAAGGATGCTGGGTTGGACACTCTGCCAGGCACTTCCGCAGAAATCCTGGATCAAAAGATACGGGACATCATAGCCCCGGGACGCATTACGACGAAGCAATGGATAGAAGTTATCACCTCGGCACACAGCCTCGGCATACCTACCACATCCACTATCATGTACGGCCATATCGAAACTCCCGAGCACTGGGTAAAGCACATGAACCTGCTTCGGGATATTCAGAAAGAGACCAACGGTTTCACCGAATTTGTGCCCCTATCATTGATTCACCAAGAAGCCCCAATGTACCAGCGGAAACTTGTGAAAGGCGTACGTGAGGGAGCGACGGGTGCGGAAGTCATCCGTGTACACGCGATAGCCCGGCTCATGCTCGGTCCAACCTTCCGAAACATTCAGGCTTCCTGGGTTAAAGAAGGCCTGAAAATGTCCCAACACTTGCTCACGGTGGGGGCTAATGACCTCGGAGGAACACTGATAAATGAGAGCATTTCGACCTCCGCAGGGGCTCAATACGGCCAACTGGTACCGCCGAAGGAATTGCGTCGGATCATCCGAGACATAAACAGAACACCGGCCGAACGGTCCACAACTTATAAATTGCGGAAAATTTTTGATCATGCCGATGATGAAATGAGCCCGCTTGATCTTATAGAAGATCCAGACAAACAATTCGGCTCCTACAAGAAATTGGCGGCCTCAGAGCAATTCCGATACGTGCACCCCTTCGAACGCGAGAAGAGTGACTCAGTCCATTAGCCCGAATCTAGTTCCAATTTCTATGCGTGCGCAACCGTGTCTAACCGTTCCAATTTACGCATAACAGCTTTAGCTGGAGGCGTAGGCGCAGCCAAGCTATTGCGGGGTGTCGTACGGGTTCTACCGAGCGAAAACCTCACCGCCATCGTAAACACAGGTGATGATGATGAGTTTTTCGGTCTCTCCGTATCACCAGACCTTGATACGATAAGTTACACGCTCGCTGACGCGGTTGACCCGACCAAAGGTTGGGGACTCCCCGATGAAACATATCGCTGCCTGGAAGGCCTCGGCCGCTACTATTCTGACACTTGGTTTGCATTGGGCGATACCGATTTAGCAACGCACTTGTACCGCAGTCAACAACTTCGCAAGGGCAAAACTCTGAGTCAAATCACAGCAGTCCTAGCTGCGCGTTGGAACGTACATGCAACCGTTCTTCCCATGACAAACGACCCAGTACGGACAGTGGTCAGTACAGATACAGGAACCTGGACATTTCAGGAATATTTCGTGAAGATGCGAGGCGAAGGCACAGTGCTAGACATAAAAATCCAAGGTGTCGATGAGGCAAAACCTGGACCCGGCGTACTCGATGCTATTCTCAACGCGGATCTCATCCTGCTCCCGCCCAGCAACCCGATCGTCAGCATAGGCCCCATATTGAAACTAAACGGCGTACGCGACGCACTACGAGTCACGAAGGCCCCGGTTGTAGCGGTCAGTCCGCTGGTCGCTGGAAAACCAATAAAAGGACCTGCCGATCGCATGCTGTCTGGACTGGGATTTGAGGCGTCGTCCGTTGGGGTTGCACACTTGTATAGAGACTTTGTGAATACCTTCGTTTTGGATCAAGAGGATTTAAAAAAGGACGCCGCAACGCGTCACCGGATAAAACAAATGCATATGGATACCATCGTCACCGATACAATCATGACGAACATGAGCAAATCCGTAGCGCTGGCAAGACAGATCATCGATTTTCGCCACGAAAAGGGCGAGAAACCGAGCAGCGAGGAAAGAATATGAACACCATAGCTATTATCCCTATTCCTGATGTCCCGCAAATTAAACCGGGCGACGATCTACCCGCGTTGCTTCTCGGAGCGATCGATCGAGCGAAAGTAGGGATAAAAGATGGCGATGTGTTAGTCATGTGTCAAAAGATTGTTTCAAAGGCGGAAGGCGCCGTAATGGACCTGAACAGCGTTACTCCATCTCCATTTGCTGTGCAAATTGCAGAGATGTGGGAGAAAGACCCTAGGATGGTGGAAGTGGTATTAACCGAGAGTAACAGTATTGTCAGGATGAAGAATGGAGTAGTGGTAACAGAGACAAAGCATGGTTGGGTGTGCGCAAATTCTGGAGTTGATGCGTCTAACACCATCGCCGAGGACATCGTCATTTTGCTACCAGAGGACCCCGATAGATCCGCTCGTCAGATACGCTTGGCCATTGAGCAAGCGAGAAAGATTTCTATAGGGGTCATTATTACGGATACCTTCGGACGCCCCTGGCGGGACGGGCTTGTCGAGTTCGCGCTGGGAGTCTCCGGACTTGATCCGCTTGACGATCAACGAGGCGAGGAAGACCTGCAAGGCCGCGAGCTTCATCACACAGTAATAGCGGTAGCAGACGAACTCGCCGCCGCGGCAGGGCTACTAATGGAAAAAAGCGCTGCGATGCCGGCAATTTTGATACGCGGGTATCAATTTACTAAAGCAGATATTGGCAGTGATTCGCTTAAGCGGCCCGCAGACGCTGACTTATTCCGCTAACCGATTCACTTTCCTGCTAACGGACCAAACAAAGAGCCAAATAGACGGCCGACTTCTTCTATTTACCCGCTACACGGTGCATTAGAACATGTATTCGACAGGGCCACCTCTTCTCTTCCAAACGCGTGTCTAGGGGTTCCGGGCTCTCCTATGCAACCAGTAGTTTTTAAAAATGAAAACGATTACACTATCACCGTGGGTATAAAACCTGCTTTTTTTTCGCTCGCACTTCTGGTCGGTGCAAGCATGCTCTTGACCATTACAGCCGCGGGATTTTTTGACACGGATCCCACAGACAGCGTCCCACAGGAAACGCCTACGCCAGAGGCCGATGATTCTATAATCTAAATTTCTTAGTCCACTCTCCTCGTAACAGTTAAAATGGGAATAGCTGGGAGTCGCGCTTGCGGGAGGTCTAGCGAAATGACTTTGCACCTGCAATCGGCACAGGAGGAACTGATGCGACACTTTGGCGCGAAACTCGCAGGTATGCTATGCAGAGTCGACCTGCTCCGGGGCCTGAACCGGCAGAGGAGGAACAGAAGATGCCACAAAGACAAGTCACCCTAGCTCAGTACATTATCGGCCAAGCGGACAAAACGGCAGATGCCCGCCACGAGCTTTCGCAAGTGTTATGTCAAATCGCGACAGCCACTAAAATTATTTCGCAACAACTTACCATAGCAGGCCTTACCGGATCATTAGGTGCAACAAACCAAACCAACATACAGGGTGAGATCGTTCAAAAATTAGACGATATTTCAAATACGGTATTCCTTGAATCATTCGCCCACGGCAAATTAGTCACAGACATGGTCTCGGAAGAAATGGATGAACCTGCGGAGATTTCCGGCAATTCGGAGACAGGGAAATATGTCGTTTTCGTAGATCCACTAGATGGGTCTTCCAATATCGACGTCAACGTAACCATAGGGTCTATATTCTCAATCCATCTTCGTCCAGATGTTCCGAAGCCAGGGCTAAAGGACGCTTTACGGTTACAAGGGAAACGACAAATTGCCGCCGGCTATTCCCTCTACGGGCCCAGTACGACGCTCGTTTATACTCTAGGGGACGGTGTCCACTGTTTCACCCTTGACCGTGCTATTGGTGAATTCTTTCTGTCACAGGAGAATATACGCATTCCGACCCTAGGAAAAACTTACAGCATAAACGAAGGGCGTCGAAACAACTGGTTCCCTGAAACAGTTAGTTATATAGCCTATCTACAGGAAAACGATTCAGTCACACATAGACCCTATTCGGGCCGGTACGTTGGCTCACTTGTCGCCGACTTTCACAGAACACTTCTCAAAGGTGGAATTTTTCTTTATCCGGCCGATCCCAAAAATAAGAACGGAAAATTGAGACTGATGTACGAAGCGGCACCAATGGCCATGGTAATAGAGCAAGCCGGCGGACACGCGAGCAACGGAGTCGTTCCTATACGTGACCTCGTGCCGAACCATCTCCATGAGAGAACTCCACTGCTCATTGGCAGTCCCGAAGATGTTCGTAAGGCCGAATCGTACTATACTAAAGTCCCGTCGCAGAAGTGAGGCCCTGTGCCCTTGCCCATTGCCTCCATATCTGTCTAAATTCACCCTAGCAAAAAGGCTAGGAGAGTACACATGGCAGCGAGGGTAAAAAAATTAACGAAGCGCGTAAGTCAGATTTTGAACTGGTATTCTTCGGACAACCCCGGCACACGTACGAATATAGCGCGACTACTCAACCACGGGCGTTTGGGGGGGACCGGAAAATTGGTCATTCTCCCTGTAGATCAGGGTTTTGAACATGGGCCCGCCCGAAGTTTCGCGGCGAACCCGGACGCATACGATCCGGACTACCATTTTCAACTTGCGATGGATGCAGGATGCAATGCGTACGCCGCGCCGATTGGCTTCATGGAAGCGGCCGTCGATCGGTTTCTCGATCGTGTCCCCCTCATTCTCAAACTCAATAATCATGATGTTCTCAATGACGAAGCGGATCCATTGTCTTCAGTAACTAGTTCTGTCGACGATGCCCTCCGGTTGGGATGTGTCGCCGTCGGTTTCACCATCTACCCGGGATCGACGATGGCCCAGACCATGTACCAACAACTCCGTGAAATTGCGCTCGAAGCAAAGGCAAAAGGGTTGGCCGTGGTAGTTTGGTCATACCCCAGAGGTTCAAGCCTAAGCAAAGCCGGAGAAACGGCAATTGACGTAGTATCTTACGCGGCACAAATAGCTGCACAGTTGGGCGCCCACGTAATCAAAGTCAAACTGCCAAGCGAGCATATTGAACTGCCAGAAGCCCGGAAAGTATATGAAAAACAAAACATTCCAATTGGAACCCAGGCCGAAAGGGTACGTCATCTCCTACAGAGCGCGTTCAACAACAAACGCATAGTCATTTTCTCGGGCGGCTCGGCAAAGGGGGACGACGAATTTTTCCAAGAGGTCCGCGCGATCCGTGACGGGGGAGGTTTCGGGTCCATAATCGGCAGAAATGCTTTCCAGCGGACGAAACCGCACGCGCACGATTTCCTAAATACCGTTATGCAAATTTACGACGGCTCAGTGCTCTAATTCATCACGACAGCTGACTTAGTAGACCCCGCCAACATATAGTGGCGCTCCCCAAAGTCGTTAAGCGACTTTGCCCAACCGCGTCTACCAATTTAGTTTTAGAGCGATAACCTCAGTCTTTCGCCCCACAATAAAACATACTCGTCAGCGCGTGTCCTTGTAGAATGGGCGGAGCACGGAGGACGAAATCCCCAGAAAACTGCTGCCGCGCAAGATCCACATTCGAAATACCGTTTTCCAAACCCCGTCGTGCTGCCAACGTCTCGCCGACGTTGTCACTCGCTCACGGAGAGAAACCATTGTTCCGTATCGCTTCAGACGACGACTCAGCTCAACATCTTCCATAAGGTCCCAGTCAGGATAGCGACCGACTGCTTCGAATGCCTCGCTCCTTACGAAAATGGCCTGGTCGCCTGTGGCGATACCTGTCATTCTCGAACGCATATTCATACAGCGGCTTATTAGAGACAATTGCCACCCACATACGTCAAAAGACACATCGAACCAACCGCCTATTACCTCCGGATCCTTCATTTGTTGCTCTATTAGTGAGGCAAAGTTGAAGGGTAGTAGCGTATCCGCATGCAGGAATAATAGGACCTTACCTCTCGCCAACGCCGCGCCGCAATTCATTTGTTTCGCCCGCCCCGGCTTGCATAGGATTACCTTGTCCGCAATCTCGCTTGCTCGTTGGACCGTCCCGTCTGTACTAGCCCCATCCACAACAATTAACTCACAGTCTCCCGATCGGCGAATAGCACGAAGCGTCTCTTTTATTCTCGGCGCTTCGTTGAGCGTCGGTACAATTATCGTGATCATTTCACCCACCCACGCGGAGAAAAGCCATGGTTAATTGCTTCTTGAACGTAGCCCTCACCGTTTCGTCATCACCAGAAAAAAAGACTTGCATGATGGTTCGCGGTATCAGTATCTTTGAGCTAAATGCACTGCTCGTCGGCAATTGTGCGCGCACCCCGATTAAAATAATACCTCCTAGTGATTCCACGACGAAATCCGCAGATTCACGGCTTTCCGTTTGCGTATACCCATAGCCGTATTGATCAAACAGGCGAACCAGCCTGAATCTAACGTCAGCGTAGTCAAACGCCAAATTCCACTTTAACTCGTGCGTTGCCAAACTTAATTCCTTAGACATTTTACGACCGTCCAGAGAATCTTATAGCCGGCGCCAAGCGAACCACGGATCGTGCCGCTCACCTTCGATCTACCAATACGCTTTCTATAGCGTACTGGAACTTCCGTAACCCTTAGTCTTTTCCGTACGGCCTTCACCTGCATTTCTACCGTCCAGCCGTAAGTCTTGTCTCTCATATTCAATTCCAAAAGACGATGGTATTTTATTGCCCGGAAAGGGCCGAGGTCAGAGTAAGTAAACCCATAAAGCCAACGTATCAACAGCGTTGTTAAGGCATTTCCAAAACGAGCATGCCACAATAGCGCGCCCTTCCCTGCCAGTTGAGTCCGGGTACCCACCACGAAGTCATAATCCTCGTGTACTATCGGGCGTACCACGTCGTAGAGGTCCTCCGGATAATCACTAAAGTCCCCGTCGAGAAAAACCACCACATCCGGCGAAGAGTCCTCAAGGAATCTTATACCCGCGAGGCACGCCCACCCGTACCCTCTTCGGTTCTCGTGAAGGACGGTCGCACCCTCGGCACGCGCCAGGTCTGCGGTGCTGTCACGCGATCCGTTGTCAACCACAACCACCTTGTCCACGGCCTCCCACGGCAAAGAGGTCAACACTTTGGGCAAGGAAGCTTCTTCGTTGAGTGCCGGAATTATCACAGCAATTCGAGCGCCGGGACGCGGGGTCTGTTCACTCATTCCCAGGCCTCTGACGCACGACCTCAAACACGACCGTTACCTCAGTACCGTCTGCCGGTAATTTTGCTATATCGACCTCAAATCGGGTAGGAAACCGTTCGTACTCTGCAACACTTAGCGCTCCATTTCCCACTTTACCACTAGGACAACTGTACAGACACACGAGGCATCCTGGACGCGGGGAGAAGGGTATATTGTTGAACCATCGGTCCCTATTTCCACCAAAAGTCCAAGTTATCTCAGACTGCTCTCTCGCAGCCTCCTCTGTTACTCTAACTGTTCGAAACGCGTCTTCCATACGCAATAACACTCCTCCCGCCCATTCCAGCTTCAGAGAAAGAGCACTACCTTCCAGTCTTTTCTCCGGCGAAATACTATTGCGATCGTGCCGCTGATCCCATGACTGCATCGAAAGGTTATTTCCGGGCAACGCACCGAGCTCTATCAGGGCATCGTGGAAATCCAGGTCATCCACTTCAGTCTCGATCAGGGCTCCATCCGAGGTCCCGCCATTCCATGTGATTAAGTGGTAACGGGCACCCTCGTGCCTGCCAAGGTTAAATCGGTTCGGATATATTGAACCTGATATACGAACCGGACCACCATCGCCTACCAATTCCAGACCGCGTCGGCCCTCCGTACCGGCGCCATGTGCCTGCGGAGCTCCTGAAAGGTCCCAAATTAATAATGTCGCAAAAAGACAGGCGATTATCGACGAGCCTAAACACCGTATTAACCTTTTATCCGTGTCCAATGAGCGTTTCCCCTTTTCTGACTTGCCACACTTCTCGCGCTAAAAACAAGAAGAATGGAAGGAACACAAACCATTTCACATAGTCGACGTAAGCCGAAAGCCCAGAATACATGAAATAGAAATTCAAGTAATACATGCCCAATAATGCGGTTAACGAGACCCAGGCCTCGCTCCGGAATAGACACAAAAACGGCATAATCCACACAAAGTACCACGGGTTCGCAACGGGGCTAATTAACAACACTCCTCCCAGGGTAACAAAACACGCCCAAGCGAGGTTTTGATCGCTCCAGTCTTTGATTCTTAGGACTAGCGCCAAGATCACCCCTACTGCAATTATGGCTATTGCCGCATTTGCAGACCATCGCTCGGCAAAAAATAGCCTTACAACCGAGAACAAAAGACTATTCGTTTCCCATTTTTCCGCAAAGGTCATTGAACCGCGCCACAGACCATTTCCCGCATCCACAAACGGCATGTAGATGGCGCCAATGACCAGACACATCAGGCCAGCCGCCCGCAACGCGGCCGTGACGCCATTTTGCCGTATCGCCCGACAAACGAAGAACGGCACGAACACGATAGGAAACAATTTTGCGCAAATCGCAATCCCCAAACAGACAAACCCTAACACGGTCCGCGCCTTGAACGTTGCGAACAAGGCACACACGACAAAAAAAGTCGGGACTACGTCGAAATGAGCGGAATTTACTGTCTCTTTAACGACCAGAGGAGACCAGGCATAAACCACACAAAGGCTAGGGGGAAATCTTAGATGCGTCAGAATTAACATCACACCCAAACAGACGGCCAGGTCAAACGCCAACAACAATAGGCGCAGCGCCAACAAGCTTCCGGGCTCAATAAGGGATGCGGCAGCAAACACCACCTGTGCGACGGGCGGATAAATACTCGGGACCGTTGCGTGGTTCACCCGGCTCCACGCCGACTCCAACTGATCATTACTACGTCGCAACACGACATAGAGTAGCCGGGACGAATCCCGGTCGCCGTTGTCTTTCAAATCCGCAGGGGCGTACTTGTAAGGGTTCAACCCATTTGCCACGACAGCCCCATCCCACAAATAACGGTAGAAATCATCTTCCTGGATTGGAGCGGAAGTTAACAGTATCGCACGGAATAATATTGCGAACAAAAGAACTATAGCCGCCCCATGTCGTACCTCCCCGGAACGTCGCAGCACCTTGATGGCCACCATGTAAGGTAAAAAGGCCGCCGTATATAGCAGGATGAAACACAAAATTGGTCTTTTCTCATGCTCAATTCCGTATGTAAAGTCCACACTTAAATAGGCAATTACGTAATAGACACCCGCCGCAATAGTGCCCAGCGCGATCGTTGCACTCAAATTTCTCGCGGCGTTCGCACCCACCCTATTTTTCATGGAATTGCCACCCGCTGCAGCGTGCCCACGAAGACCTAGTACCCGTTTTCTTGCGGTCGTTGAGGCCATAACGAAATACCCGATCCAATTAGCAAACCCAGCCCAACAGCGGTAACGGGGATATACTGGAGCAAGTGGGAAACGACCGAGAATGCAACGGCATCGCCCTTTTCGACGGCAAAGAGCGAAAGCGCTAATACAACCGCATAGTGATACACACCGACGAAACCCGGCGCGGATGGCAATGCAACTCCGACTGCAAGAAATACCACCAGCAACAGCGATACTTCGACAGGCAACATGAGACCGTACGACCACAACAAAATCCAGAAATAGACGACCATGCCCAACCAGATAACCAGGGTGGAAACGATCGTTTTCAAAAGAAGACGTACATCTCGAAAGACTTGTAAGTCTTTCGAGATGCGGTCTACCGCCAAACGTATCCGATGAGGTAACCACAGCCACCGGCCTATTCGGCTCGCATAGGTTAGACCCAGGCTTGCCCCGAACACTCCAACGACAACACTCAGCCCCACAACAGCGACGATCCGATATTCTTTCAGCACCGGCGCAAGCGGCACACAAATCAAAATCAGCATAGTCACAGCCAACACATCGAACAACCGATCAAAAATACCGGTCGCAATTGCAGTGCTTGGAGGTACAGCCCCTAACCTCGACAACGCGTATATTCGCAAAATTTCGCCTCCACGTAGCGGCAGAATATTATTCCCCATAAATCCTATGACCGTGGCAGAGAAACAGGAAGACAAATCGACAGGCACCGCCGGAAGTAGTAGCGCACGCCAGCGGTACGCGCGGACAACGAAGATCAGACCGAGCCAGGCAGTCGCCAAGAGAGCAAGGCCCATATCGATCCGGAGCAACGACGACCAAGGTGGGAAAGACTCAACACCTTGAAATGCTAAATAGCCGCACCCGATACTTAGACCGACACTACACACTAGTCTTGAAAGTTTCACCAAATCGTTTTTTGTCTTGGGAAGCTTGGTAGCTTCCAATACAACGCGTCCGGGGTGACTCGAACACCCACCCTACGGGTTCGAAGCCCGTTGCTCTATCCAATTGAGCTACGGACGCCTATCGAAAAAAACACCGGCCAAAGCCAGTCGTATGCACTTCGGCGATCTATCTTCAGTTTCCTCATCCGGAATTCAGCGTACGTACCCCGAGGGCAAAGTGCAAGACCACACGCCTGCCCGTTACCTGATTTGCAGATTGACCTGCCTTCACGGTCCAACTACCGACTGATCTAAACTACACAGCTGACGCAACCTCCAACAACTGCTACTATACCCGCGTTGAATCACACCATTCGAGGTTTCTGAAACAAAGTTGCTTAGGGAAAGGAAGATTATAATGGCGTGCCAAGTACTGGTCGAGTTTCGTATAAAGGACGGCTGCGAGGAAAAGCTCAAACAAACTATCAAGCAATTCTTACCAGATACACGAGACTTTCCGGGTTGCCTGACATTACACATGGTTCGGGACAAAGAAGACCCAACAAAAATCATCATCGTGGAAATGTGGGAGTCGAAAGACGACTACGACAAGTACCTCGCTTGGAGGACCGACCGGGGCGACGTTAATTTGCTCTCAGATTTCTGGGAAGACCCGACGTGGAGATTTTTCGACTTCTGGGGCGCTTAAGTCACCGTGTTTCCTACCATTTTTACGCTACAGAAAGCATTGAGGCTTAAAAATTGTAATGCCGGCACTTGCTCGACCGGCCGAACGGGTCCGTTTTTTCCTTTCAGGTCCTATGTGTAGTCAGGCCAGTACCATGATAGATGATCTTTCGACGCTCTTCCGCATCCCCCTTATGGAATGCGACCGTTTCCGGATCGAAATCGAATGCAGGTTCTGGCTCTAAATTGAAAAATCCATGCGTGTCATGGCCGCGCACTAAGGCCGCGCTGTCATTATCAGACCTGATCTGCCGCGCATCCGGAGGGATATATCGTATCGCCACCGCGATCCGCCTATCGGCGCTCCGGTTCGGTCTTGAGGCATGCGCTATACGGTAGGCAAAAATGGCTGCCTCTCCAGTGTCTACTTCGAGGTTAACGCTTTTCTCCTCTTGAATATTGGAGATCTGTTGTCCGCGCGTCAGCATATTATCTTCGTGGAACGTTTCAACGTGCTCGAGATCAGGACCTAGATGGCTGCCCGGGAGAACGCGCATGCATCCGCTCTCAATTGTTGATGGCGACAGCGCTACCCACACCGTAACTAATTTGGTCGTATCGAGGCCCCAATACTGACTGTCCTGGTGCCACGACACAAACTGTTGGGATCCAGCTTCTTTGATCCACCAATCCGTGGACCAGGCAAGTATATTTGGTCCGATCAGCGCCTCCACGGCGTCCAAGATTCGCTCCGTACGGATCAAATTCGAGAGCCACTTGAACAACAAATGGCTTTTAAATCTCGAAGCTCCGTGCAGAGGTCCGTTCCGCCCCTCGTAGGCCTCCAATGCCTTGCGCATGGCTATGGCGTCTTCTTTGGACACCAGACGAATTGGTGAATGGTAGCCCTGGTGTCGAAAGTTATTCACGGCCATAGGACTTAGTACGTCCAACATTATCCCTACCTTCGTCCCTTCCCGGAAAACAAGCTTCACACTGCTTCTGCTATCGCGGGAACCACTCGTCAGTTCTTATCCCAATAGTCCGTTGCGCGCGATATTTTTCCGTCGCGAGTGTCTAAGACACATGCACCTCGTACACTCCAAGCCTCGTCCCCCGTACCACCGCTCATCACCCATTCGACCGC